>NZ_JBFUKO010000655.1:0-2888 GCF_056400805.1 Aminobacter sp. P4_H6_2 | reverse complement strand
GATCAGTGCGGTGCGCTCTTCGTTGATGTCGACCATGCGGGCGAGGCGGTCCTGCGGGGCGGGGCGCAGCTTGTTGCGCAGATCGTCGATGGCGTTGCTGGGCCGCGATCCGGGCAGGGCGGCCTGCGCCTCCGCCTCAGCGGACGCATCGGGCGTCGGCAACGAACGCTGCACTTCATCGAAGCTGGGTCCCGCGATGGCTGCAGTGGCTGGCCTGGAAAGTGCCGCCGCCATCGGCCGCAAGCCGAAGAAGGCGACGAGGAAGACAACGACGATGAAGGCCGCGGCGTTGATCAGCGTGCCGGCATGCTGGCCGACGGAAGCGAAGGCCCCGGGGCTTGCGATCGCTTCGCCGTCGAGACCGTCGATGAATTCGACGGCCGAGACGTTGATCAGGTCGCCGCGCTTCTCGTCGAAGYCGGTGGCCGAGGTCACCATCTTCTGGATGTCGGCGACACGGGCGGCGATGGCTTCAGGCGTCGCGTCCTTGCCAAGGATGGCTGCCAGGCGCTGCTGGTTGACGACGACGGCGATCGACATCTTGGTCACCGAATAGCCATTCGAGACGGTGGCGATACGCTTCGAGTTCATCTCGTAATTGGTGATCTCTTCCTTGCGGTCGCTGTTTGAGTTCGACTGCGGGCCGTCAGTTGCGGCACCTGCTTCGGCGTCAGGCAGGTTCTGTTCGACAGTGGCAGGCGTGGACGACTGCTTCTGGTTGCTGGCTTCATTGGCGCGCACGACCTGGACGGAGCGCTCGACGCGCGATTCCGGATCAAAGATGGTCTCGTCGGTCTGACGCGTATCGGTGTTGACGTCGGCCTTGACGCTGGCGCGGAAATTGTCCGGGCCGAGATAGGCAGAAAGTGCGCGGCGGATGTTGTCTTCGATCTGGGTCTCGACGGTGCGTTCGACGCCGATGGAGCGCGCTGCACTCGAATTGCTGGGGTCATCGCCGGCTGCAAGCAGATTGCCGCTCGAATCGAGCACCGTCACGCGTTCGGCGTCGAGCCCGGGGACGGCTGCGGCGACGAGATGGCGGATCGACATGGCGCTCTTGTCGGCATCCATGCTCGCTGCGCGGATGACCACCGAAGCCGACGGCTTCTGCTCGTCGCGGCGGAAATTGGCGCGCTCGGACATCACGATGTGGACGCGGGCGGCCTTGATGCCCGAGATCGACTGGATGGTGCGGGCGATCTCGCCTTCCAATGCACGCACGCGGGTGACTTGCTGCATGAAGGAGGTGAGGCCGAGCGAGCCGACATTGTCGAACAACTCGTAACCGGCGTTGGCGCTGGTGGGCAGCCCCTTTTCGGCAAGCAGCATGCGCGCCTGCGAGGTCTTGCCGGCGGGTACCAGGACAGTGGTGCCGTCGGAGGCGACGTCGAAGCCGATGCCGGCCTCGCCGAGCACCATGCCGATCTGGTTCACGTCGGAGCGTTCGAGCCCGACATAAAGCGTCTCGTAGGCCGGACGGTTGAGATAGATGGACCCCACGCCGATGACGGCGAGGACCAGCGCTGCGATGCCAGCCAAGATGGCGAGCCGGCGTGGGCCGAAACTCCTGAGATTGGCGACTATGCTCTGTAGCTGTTCAGGCACGTGCGTAGGTTCCCCGCAAAACTATCCGGCAGACCCTAGACCGCGAAGCTTGCGCGAAAATGATATGGGCCGCGCAAGATGCGCGGCCCATGGCAAATAGATGCGCTGGTTCTGAGAGCGGCCGATCAGCCCTTGAACAGCGCCAGGATGCTTTGCGAGTTCGAGTTGGCGATCGACAGCGCCTGGATGCCGAGCTGCTGCTGGACCTGAAGCGCCTGCAGGCGGGTCGATTCCTTGTTCATGTCGGCATCGACGAGCTGGCCTACGCCGCGGTCGATGGAGTCCATCAGCTTGGACACGAAGTCTTTTTGCATGTCGATGCGGGTCTTGGCGGCACCGAGTTCGGACGCGCCGTCGGCCATCTTGGCGAGCACCGTTTCGACGTCCGTCAGCAAGGCATCGAATTTCTGCGCTTCGGTAGGCGTGGTGATGATTGTGCCCGTGCTGTCTCGTGCCGTTACAGCTGCAAGGTTTAGCACGTTGATGTTTAAAGCGGAAACGCCGGAAGCGTATCCAGCCATATCCAGAATGCCTTTCGAGACGACAGCGGGGGGGCCGGCAGCAGGTATTACGGTATCGATTAGCCGGACATTAGTCAGCGCGATATCGATGCTGCCGGTCGAAACGGCGCCGGACGAATCGCGGTTGTATGACGAGATGATGCTTAGGTTGTTGCTCTCTGGAACAGGAGGGGTACCCGCAGGATTGCCCGTATCCTTCGAGGAGTCGGTCTGGAGCAGGTTGGAGCCAGCATAGTTGGCCCCGCCGATGGCGTCCTTGAGCTGGTCGACATATGTGTCGATTTCGGTCTGGAGCTTGGCGCGTTGCTCAGGGCTGACATTCTTGGCCAGCAGCAAATTCTTCTTGATCTTGTCGACGGCGGTGAGGGCGTTGTTCATCGCGGTGTAGGCGGTATCGACCTTGCCGCCGCCGAGGCCGAGCGCGTCCTGCACGACCGAATTGACGTTGTTGTCGGAGCGCATGGTCGTGGCGATCGACCAGTAGGCGGCGTTGTCAGAGGCTTCGGCGACGCGGAAGCCGGTCGAGATGCGCCCCTGGGTGGTCTGAAGCGCCTTGTTGGTGGCGCTGAGGCTTTGGAGAGCCGTCATTGCCGAAGCGTTGGTCATAATACTGGACATCGAAAATAGCCCCCTCTGTCAAAACCGCGCCGCTGACTGCGGCTGTGGACCGGTCGCTGATGCTGTTCGTTTCCGCCCCGTGGCAGCGATGAACCGCATGGCAATTGGTTAACCATAACTAGCGGTTCATGGTTAACGGTGGAT
>NZ_JBFUKO010000654.1:0-2894 GCF_056400805.1 Aminobacter sp. P4_H6_2 | reverse complement strand
CGGTGATCCAGTCTTGAGGCAATGACCTCTCCTATTCGGCCGGATTGATGATGGCGCCGTGATTGTAGGGCACCGGCGTCTTGCCGGCCGGCAACGAACGCACGACGTGATAGGCGGGCTCTTTGACCTGCCTGAGGATGGTCGGGATGATCTCGCGATAGGCGGCGATCGTGCTGGGGTAGGGCTCCGGGCAATCGTCCTTGATCGCCTGATGCAGCCTGGGCAGCGCGTGGTAGGGCACCATGGGGAACATGTGGTGCTCCACATGATAGTTCATGTTCCAGTAGAGAAAGCGGAACAGCGGGTTCATGTAGATGGTGCGCGAGTTGAGCCGGTGGTCGAGCACATCCTCGGCCAAGCCGGCATGCTGTGTCAGCCCGAAATAGATGGTCATGAAGCCGCCATAGAGGCTGGGCAGGCCGATCAGCATGGCCGGCAGTATGCTGCCCATCCACAAACAGGCGATGGCTACGGCGGCGAAGATCGCGAGATAGATGCGGGCGACGAGATAGACCTTCCAGCGCTCCATCTCGGGGATGAAGGTTTCCTCATCCGGCTTCAGCCGCCCGGCGGCATGGATGAAAAGTCCCTTCAGCGTAAGCAGGCTGCTCTTTAGCGCGAAGATGTTGAGCATCAGGCCGATGACATCGGGCGGACGGGGGACTGCGATCTCGGGATCGCGCCCGACGATGATGGTGTCGGTGTGATGACGGGTGTGGCTCCAGCGCCAGACGGTCGGCTCGCGCAGGATCATGAAGCTCGCGACGTAATAGAGCACGTCGTTCATCCAGCGTGTCTTGAACGCCGTGCCGTGCCCCGCCTCATGCCAGCGGCTGTCGCTGGAGGAGCCGTAAAGCACGCCATAGACAAGGAAGAAAGGCACTGCCCACCAGCTGCCCCAGAAAAAGATGCCGCCGGCTGCCGAAATCACCAGTGCCGAAATCCAGATCGCCGTGTCGCGCAAAGCGGGGCCATCGGAGCGCTTCATCAGCTCCTTCAGTTCCTTGCGCGGGATCGGGCAGGAATACCATTCGGCGGCTGCCATGCCGTTGGCTTCGGCAAGGGCGGCGTCGCGTCCGATCAGGCTGTAGTCTCTTGGCGTCGGCGTCATCTCTACTGCTGTTCCGCTGCGCGTCGCGCAGTTTTAAAGTACATCATTATGATGTGTCATTTTGATGCTAGCGACAGCGCATACTAGGCGTCAAGCGCGAATCGCGGGCCGCAGCTGGATGCCTGTATGGCCTTTTACCTCGGCTGGTGGCTGCATTCGTCGAATGCCGTGCAATACATCATTTTGACGTTTGCTTGGCGTTGACCGCTCCAGAGGGCCGCCGTAGTTTACCGGCGAAAAGGCACAAGCCGGCGAGGATGATGTTGGACAGCACGCGACCCAAAATGGACGACATCGCGCGGCTGGCCGGAGTCTCCAAGGCGACGGTGGACCGGGTGCTGAACAACCGCCCCGGCGTGCAGGAGCACACCCGAACTCATGTCCTGTCCATCGCCGCCAACCTAGCGGGCGGAACTGCCGCGACATCGGCGAGTACTGTTCGCCTCGACTTCGTGTTGCCTGGTGGGCGCAACGAGTTCATGGCCGATCTTGTGCGCCAGATCGAGCGGCGGGCGGAACTGCGTGGCGATGTCGACATTGTCATCCATCAGCTCGAGGGTCTCAATCCCGAGCAGATCGCCGAAAAGCTTGGCAGCCTGCGCGCCGATTGCCAGGGCGTCGGGCTGATCGGGCTGGACAGTCCGTCGGTGCGCGAGGCCGTGCGCAAGCTGATCGGCACTGGCATTCCCGTGCTCACGCTGGTCTCCGACATCAGCCATGTCGGGCGCATGAACTATGTTGGCATCGACAACCGCGCCGCTGGCCGGCTGGCGGGCTATCTTATCGGGCGCTTCCTGCCAGGCGCTTCGGGCAAGGTGGCGCTGATTGCCGGTGCGCTCGCCTATCGCGGCCATGAAGAGCGCGAGATGGGATTTCGGCATGTGCTGCTCGAAAGCTTCCCCAAGCTTGACGTCGTGGCGGTGCGCGAAGTGCAGGAAGATCCCGACCGCGCCTATGATGAAGTGCGGGCGCTGCTGGAAGAGCACGACGACCTGCTGGCGATCTATTGCATCGGTGCAGGCCAGGAGGGCGTGGCTCGGGCATTGACCGAGAAGGGCCGCGACAAGTCGGTGATCTTCATTGGTCACGACCTGACCGACAACACGCGCCAATATCTTTTGAGCGGCGTGATGGATGCGGCGATCGACCAGAATGCGCAGGTGACGGCGCGCGAGGCGATCGACCGGCTGGTCCGCGCGATCCGCAACGAGGCCAACATCTCGCCGGCGACGATCCGGATCCAGTCGGTTTTCCGCGAGAACATCCCGAACGAATAGGCCGCGATCCCCACTGAAAATGCCCTCATTTGCTGGCGAGATTTGCATGGACATGATTTCGACTGACGGCATTTCGGTTCGCTTCGACAAGGATGGTGGTGTCATCGATGAAGTTGTCATCGAAGCCGGCGGGCAAACATTGCGCCCGCTGCACCGCGCGCCGTGGGTGAACAGCGGCGAGGTGCTRCCCGATCATGTCGCGCCAGTCGAGCGGCGGCTGGCGGGAGACTTCTTCTGTGCGCCCTTCGCGCAAAGCGAGCCAGGCGTGCCGATCCATGGCTGGTCGGCAAACGGCACCTGGGACGATGCGGGCCGCACTGTCGCTGCAGACGGTGTTGTCACCGCGACCTACAGTCTGCGTGAAGCCGTGGCGGGCGCGCGGCTGACCAAGCACATCATGCTTTGTCCCGGCCAGCCCGTCGTCTATCAGACCCATGTTTTCGAGAGTGGGGCAGGCCGCCTGCCGGTCGCGCATCATGCGATGGTGCATGTGCCCGGTGGTGCAA
>NZ_JBFUKO010000653.1:0-2898 GCF_056400805.1 Aminobacter sp. P4_H6_2 | reverse complement strand
GCCCGCGATGACCTGCGCGAGATCTCCCAGGCCACCGGTGATCAGATAGACGCCGCCTTTGCGAAGCGGGCTGGCTTCTGCGCTGGCGTCGGCCAACAAAAGCTTCTCGTAGCTGCGGACCCAGCGCTTGCCGTTTCGATAGGCAACCGTTTCAGAAGCGGGCGAAGCGAAGATATCGTCCCACAACTGGTCGATTTGTTGGCCCAGTAGCAAGCTAGCGACGTCGCTTGCCGGCTTCCGTGACCGCAGCAAGCCGCCCTTCTCTGGCAGCGGCGGTGCGGAAAATTCGAGGTCGATGATGCGGACCGTGGCGCCTTGCATCTCCTTTGGCATGACGAGCGCTGGACCAAGGACGGTGGCTTTTTCCGGGTAGGGCAGGGCCTCGCTCCCCACCCGCTGCATACCGTTTGTCACGACCGTGATCTGCGGCTCGAAGCCCTCGATGTCGCCCAGCGCCTGCGCGGTGAAAAACAGGCTCTGGAAGCCGCGTTCCTGATTTCGGCTGAAGAAGTTGGAGCCAGGGCGGAAGGTTTCCGCACCCGTTACGAGCCAGAGGTGCACGATGCGTTCAGGGACGCCGCCGTCGCCGGCAAGTCCAGAAAACAGCGCGTCATAGCCTGGCCGCCCTTGTTCGGGGCACAGCGTGTAGTCGTCGGCGCCATGTCGAACAAAGCCGTCGCCTGCCTTGACCGTCGCAACGCGATGTCCCTTGGCGCGAAGCCGCTCGACTAGTGCTGAACCAAGGCCGGTCTCGTCCACGAAAATAAGCCAGGACGCGGGTTGGGTGTCGGCGTCGATCGTCACGTCAGCCAGCGCCTGTCTCCAGCTTGGACGGTAACCCCAATCCGCCATATCAGGCAGCTTGGCGATGAAGTCCTGTTCGCTCTCGTTTGCTGCCGCTGCGACGCTGCGCTCGATGAAGTAGCGCTGATGCTGGAAAGGATAGGTTGGCAGCGACACGCGGCGCGCGCCGCTTCCCTCCCATAGCTTGGTGAGAGTCACATCGAGCCCGGTCGCCCAGGCGCGGCCCATTGCGGCGAGGAAGTGCACGCGGTCGTCGGTGACCTCGTCGGCATGCGGCAGGCTGTTGATGACCTGGTTCGCCTCGATGCCGGGCTGAAGCTTGACCAGCGACGACAGGGCGCGGCTCGGCCCGACCTCGACATAGACACGCCCTGGCTGCCCCGAGAGCGTGGCCAAGCCCTTGGCGAAATTCACGGTCGAGCGAAGATGCCGGACCCAGTAGAGCGGGTCGCGCGCCTGAGTCTCGCTGAGCCATTCACCGGTCAGGTTCGAGACGATCGGGATGGTCGGCGCGCGCAGGTCGATGCCGCGGAGGAAGGCTTCGAATCGGCCCAGGATAGGGTCCAACATCTGCGAATGCGCGGCGATGTCGATGGCAATGCGCGATGCGTCGATACCGTTCTCGGCCAGCCTGTTGCTCAGCGCTTCCAGATCCTCGTTGCGGCCCGAAACCACGCAGAGTTCAGGTGCATTCACCGAGGCGAGATCGAGGGCCGGGTTCATGTGTTGCGATAGCGCTTCGGGTGACAGCGGAACTGACAGCATGCCGCCGGCCTCGACCGTGTCGAACAGCTCGCCGCGCAGACGAACGAGATTGACCACGTCCCGGAAGCTCATGACGCCTGCGATGCAGGCAGCGGCATTCTCGCCCATAGAGTGGCCGATCAGCGCCGATGGCTTGATGCCCCAGCGCAGCCACAGGCGTGCGATGGCGATTTCGACAATCAAAATGGCGGGAAGTTGTACCGAGGGCAGCAGGAAATCCCTGGCCGCCTGGGATGGGTCGGTGTCGCGGGCGAGCCAAACGCGGCGGATCTCGGATGCGGCTTCCGATTTGAGATAGTTCAAGCCTTCATCGACCGTCGCTCGGAAACCTGCGTCCTCGGCGTAGAGGCTGCGCGTCATGCCTACATGCTGCGCACCGCCTCCGGGGAACAGGAACACGGCATTTGCGGCTTCGATCGTGCTGTGGGTGTGGGCGCGCTTCGGGTCGGAACCGGAGAGTAGGGCCATCGCCTCGTCGCGGCTGCGTGCCGCGACGGCGCGGCGATGTTCGAAGTGCTTTCGGCCCGCAAACAACGTGTAGGAGACGTCGGCAAGCGCCGGTGATGGCTGTCGCACCAGTTCCTCTCCGACTTGCTCCATCGCACGGTCGAGCGCCTTGCGGTTCTTGGTGGCAAACAGGAAGAGCTGTGGCTCTCGTTCGCCCGTGCTCKCTGTACCGGCTGCCGGCTTGGGCGCTTCCTCAAGGATCGCATGCGCGTTCGTGCCGCCGACGCCGAGCGAGTTCACTGCCGCGCGTCGCGGCCCGGCGCCTTTTGGCCAGGGGGTCAGCTTGTCATTGACGATGAACGGGCTACGAGCGAAGTCGATAGCAGGGTTGGGCTTTTCGAAGTTCAGCGTCGGCGGCATTTCGCCATGCTTGAGCGCCAATRTCGTCTTGATGATGCTGACCACACCAGCGGCGGTGTCGAGGTGCCCGATATTCGATTTCACCGAGCCTACACGGCAGAAGCCGGTGCGCGCAGTGCTCTGCCGGAAAGCCTGGGTCAGCGCCTCGATCTCGATCGGATCGCCGAGATAGGTGCCGGTGCCATGGCATTCGACATACTGGATGTCATCGGCTGAGACACCGGCGAGACCTTGCGCCTCGATAATCGCCTCGGCCTGGCCGGTGACGCTCGGCGCGAGATAGCCGGCCTTGCTGCTGCCGTCATTGTTGACGGCGGTCGCCTTGATGACAGCGTGGATGATGTCACCGTCGGCGAGAGCGTCTGACAAGCGCCGCAGAACGACCACGCCGGCACCGCTGCCGAAGACGGTGCCGTCGGCGCGATGGTCGAAGGCGCGGCAATGGCCGTCGGTCGAGAGAAT
>NZ_JBFUKO010000652.1:0-2899 GCF_056400805.1 Aminobacter sp. P4_H6_2 | reverse complement strand
TCGTCGCTCTACTTCCGGTGGTCTTGGCAATGACTTACCGGCCCATGGGTAAATAAGACGATATCAAGGCTAGATGAAGATGGCGCGACATTTCGGCTCGACCCCGACAGTCATCGGGCGACCTCGGTACTAATGACTGTGGAGCCGGGCGACAAATGCCCGGCCCCGCTTGATTTCATTCCGCCGGGGCTTCGACTGCCATCTGGCTGCGACCAAGCGACACCTGGGCCAGCACAAAGGCAATGACGGCCGAGATGGTAATGCCAAAGACCATCGGCAGCGGCGTGCCGTCGAAGAACAGTCCTGCCACCGCCATGGCGACGGCACCGGTGGCAAAGTGCAGCGTGCCCATCAGTGCGGAGGCCGTACCTGCAATTTCGCCATGCTCTTCCATCGCCAGCACCGAGGTGGTGGGGATGACGAGGCCAAGGAAGCCGTAGCCGATGAACAACAGCGTTGCGAGCACGTCGAGGCGGTCGACGCCCGAAGCGAACACGGCGAGCAACACCACCATCATCGTTGCATAACCGACCACCGCGACCCTGACCACGCGCCGCAGCCCGAAGCGCTCGGTCAGCAATCCGGTCAGCTGTGACATGCCGATGAACGCCACCGCATTGATCGAGAAGAACACGCTGTAGACCGACGGCGACAGGCCATAATGGTCGATCAGGATGAACGACGAATTGGCGAGGTAGACAAAGAAGCTGGCGATGCCAAAGCCACCGATGAAAGTCAGGCTGAGGAAATTGCGGTCGCCGAGCAGGAAGCGATAGCCGCTGAGGGCGCTGCGCACCGAGCTTTCGGCGCGATGTTCAGCGGGCCGCGTTTCCTTCAGCGACGTCGACAACAGCACGATTGCCAGCATCGCGGCAGCAGTGACGACCCAGAACACGGCGCGCCAGCCGAAGCCTTCGATCACCAGGCTACCCGTCAGCGGCGCAAGGATCGGCGAAACGGAAAACACCAGCATCAACAGCGACATCAGCCGCGCTGCCTCGGTACCGGTATGCAGGTCGCGCACGATTGCGCGCGGCACCACCATGCCGGCCGAAGCACCAAGGCCCTGTACGACGCGGAAAAAGATGAGCCATTCGATATTGGGCGCGAGCGCTGCACCTACACCGCCGATGGCAAACAGCACCAGGCCGATATAGAGCGGCGCCTTGCGGCCGATCATGTCGGAGATCGGGCCAACGACGATCTGCGCCAAGCCCATGGCGAGGAAGAAGACGAGCAGACTCATCTGCACGGCGGCAGTGCTGGCGTTGAGGTCGGCGCCGATTGTTGGCAGCGCCGGAAGATACATGTCGATTGCAAACGGGCCGATGGCCGACAACAGGCCGAGCACGACCGCCACGCGGAGAAATTGGGGTGTCATGGTGTGATTCTTTCGGATCTGGTTTCCGCCGCGAAAACACGGCGACATGTAATCCAAGGACGTTCGGCAAACCGAGATTCCGACTCCTCCCGAACCGGCCTCTCAGCACCACGTCCATATTTTTAGACATACTTGTCCAAATCGTCAATCACCTGTATATAAAAATTCCATGACACCTGCCATCGCTCCTGACATTGCCGTCGCCCGCAGCCACACCGCCAAGCGCCACTCGATCCTCGATGCCGCGGCTGGCGTTTTCTGTCGTGAAGGCTTTGCCGGCGCCAACATCGACCTCATCGCCGCTGAAGCCGGCGTATCGCGCCAGACCGTCTACAATCATCACGGTGATAAGGAGAATCTGCTGGTCGCAGTAGTCCGAGAAATCACCGAACGCATCAACGCCAGCATTTTCGAGACCCTCGCCACCTTCCCCGACAAGCCCGTCGACCTGGAGGCCGAGCTGATCGCCTTTGCCGTGCGGCTCAACCAGAACTGCATGTGCAATCGCGACGGCAAGTTCCTGCGCAAGCTGCTGCAGACCGAAGGCGAGCGCTATCCCGAGCTTTTCGCAGGCTGGCGCKAACACGGCCCTGCCAAGACCTGGGCAGCCCTTGCCGCGCGTCTTGCCCGCCTCGCCCTAGCCGGCTGGCTCGATCTGGACGACCCCGACGTCGCTGCGCGCCAGTTTTTGGCTCTCGTCAATGCCGACCTGCAAATGGCGATGATTTTCGGCGATCCCCTCTCGGAAGAGCAGCTGCGTGCAGCAGCGACCAACGCCGTCCGCTGCTTCCTGCGCGCCTACGGCAAGGCACGACCAGCATAATTGGGGCCGCATGGACGTTCACGTCGTCCTGCAGCTTGCGAGCAGGCAAAGGCTGAAATCCCAAACATTCAATAGGGCGCTATATCCGGTTTACGGCGGCCTCAAGCTTGATTACAGGTAAGGGAACGATTCAATCGGACCCGCTTGTACATATGGCCGAAGACCAGATCCGCTACGACATTCTCGCCCAGGAGGCACTGCGTGGCGTCATGCGCAAGGTCCTGGCGGAAGTCGCGCGCACGGGCCTGCCGGGCAACCACCATTTCTTCATCACCTTCATGACCGGCGCGCCGGGCGTGCGCATCTCTTCGCGCCTGCATGAGCGTTATCCCGAGCAGATGACCATCGTCGTCCAGTTCCAGTATTGGGACCTCAAGGTGACCGACACCGGCTTTGAGATTGGCCTGTCTTTCTCCGATGTTCCGGAAAAGCTCGAGATCCCCTTCTCTGCCGTGCGCGGCTTCTACGACCCTTCGGTGAACTTCGAGCTCGAATTCGAGGTCAAGGCCGATCCGGTTGCCGCGTCTGAAGAAGCGCCGTCCAATCCGGAGCCCATCGCTGTGGTCAAGCCGCCGGAGCGCAAGACGGCACCGAAGAAGAAGGCCGGCGCCGCTGAGAAGGAAACGCCCGAAGAGCCAGCCCACGGCAAAGGCGCCGAAGTCGTTTCGCTCGACGCGTTCCGCAAGAACTACCCC
>NZ_JBFUKO010000651.1:0-2901 GCF_056400805.1 Aminobacter sp. P4_H6_2 | reverse complement strand
ATACCAGGTCGGATGTCGATAGATCGACATCCTTGCGCGGGTTCACTTCTGCAACCTCGCTGATTGGAGGCTCAATCCAACTGCCTGGCACTTCGCTCATGCACCCACCCCATCGGCAGCAATCCGCGCCTGCTTTACGTCATTATAGGTCCGCTTCTCGCCCTTCACCTTCCATTCGGACACGCCATTGCTGTTGCGGTCCAGCACCACGGCGGCGGCGGCAGAGGGGCTGGAGAAGCTGTAGGGTTTGACAAAGGTATACCGGCCATCGACGCCGGGTTGCAGTACGCCTTGTATGACCAAGTTCTCTTTCAAGGCGCCATAACTCTGCTGGACGTAGCCGGTGTCCTTCAGCGCCTGCGATCCTTCCAGCACGATAAATTCACCATCTTCTTCCACGGCCTGCGCCTGCACGCCGGACTTGTGGCGGATTTCAAAAGTGATCTCGCCGCTTGTACGCAGCGCCACCGGGGTGGCGGTCTGAGTCACCGCGCGCGGTTGGGGCTTGAGAAAATCAAGCCCGACCACGGGCAGAATGATTTTCAGATTAGCGAGGAATTGTTCCATGTTCGCCTGATCTGCT
Organism: Aminobacter sp. P4_H6_2; assembly: GCF_056400805.1. Lineage (NCBI taxonomy): Bacteria > Pseudomonadati > Pseudomonadota > Alphaproteobacteria > Hyphomicrobiales > Phyllobacteriaceae > Aminobacter > Aminobacter sp. P4_H6_2. The sequence goes on along the minus strand of NZ_JBFUKO010000651.1, from coordinate 2,318 downwards.
TCCGGCAAGCGGCGGCGCTGCCCGACGGGGCTGGTGCCGTTATCCAGCGTGGCGCGGTTGGCCTGTGTCGCCATCTGGATAAGCCGCGCTTCCAGATATTCGACATGCCCCTTGGACAGATCATCATCGCTGGTGGTGACGGCAATCGCCGTCTCCCAGAACTCACGCTGAGCGGCGCTCTGCTTGATCCGTTCGCGCACGCTGTTGGCCGACCCGATATAGGCGCGGGTGCCCCCCACCGCCTCGGCATCCGGGCCGGAGAGAATGTAGATGCCAGTCCGGTCCAACTCGGGCCGGGCCGTAAGCGCCGCGAAGGTGGTGCCAGTGGCGACGAAGGTCAGGCCGGTCCAGCCGTGGATCGTTGCTTTGCGCAGCCCGGTGGGCGTGCCATCTACCAGGAAAAGCTGGATGGTACGGCCAAAGGTTTCAGGGGTCATGGCTCGACACTCCGCCGCACGATACGAAGGTTTGTCTTCTTCAATACAATTAGCCTTGGCCAGACCCTCTTGCCCTCTAGCCGCGAGCCACGACTCCAGAGAGCCAGTAATCCAATAATTGTGAAAAGAACAATCACGGTGRCCTTGACTGCATTCCAGTCGAGCGCGCTGCTCGGCGTGCGTGCGAATCCGAACTTACCCCACTCAGCCGAAATTATGACTTGGCTGACGAAGAGCCCAAACCAGAAGACCGAAAAGAAGATGTTCAACCAACCATTGGTGCCAGACACCGACCACCGGACGCCGTCGCGCCCGACCCAGACAGTTTTATGCAAGAGAATACCTTGATTATCCTCAAGGATGTCGATGTGCCGTTCCCAATTTTCTTGCCAGAACTTTGAGCCTTCGGCTGCAAACCATGAGGCTATTGCTGTAAGGAAACCCAGGCTGGTCAAACCAAGAGGGACGAGTCCCGCCGCCTCCGCGTCTTTCCCATGCCACATGAAGCCCAAAGCAGTGAAAATGGCTGCCTGCAATAACCAGAAATAGGTCGCACGTTTCCAATAGAGCTCAATTTCGAATTTTCGGATATCATGCGCAGCCGCCAGCGCAGTCTTGAGCTTGGCCTTATCGCTGGTGCCGATAGCCTCAAAATACCGCATCGGCAGGGATTCYGGTGGCTCGTTCACGCCTCGACCTCTTCGGTTTCGGCAAGCTCATCTGCGACCGCTTCGATTTCCTCCAGTGCGGCGCGCAGGTGGCCAAGGATGGCAGCGGCAATATCATCGGGTTCGGTCAAGCCTTCCTCGACAACTTCTTCGTCCTCGCGAAGCCAAGATATGTCGAGGTTATCATTGCGCTTGGCGATGTCCTCGCGCGTGAACACGCGGAATCGTCCAGCGTCGCCTTCGTCCGTGCGCTTTGCGGTGCCCAGAGGGTCAGAGCCATAAGCCTTGACGAAGGGCGCAAAATCATCCGCCGTCAGCGTCCTGGTCTTGCCAAAGTTGGGCATCTGCGCCCGCAGGTCATAGAACCAGACCTGTTTGCTAGCGCCGATGCGCTCCTCGGATTTCTTGGTGAGGAACATGACGTTGGTCTTTACGCCTTGGGCATAGAAAATGCCCGTTGGCAGGCGGAGTATGGTGTGCAGATCGCAAAGGTCCATCAGCCAGTTTCGCAGGTCGCGACCCATATTGTCTTCGAACAGCACATTGTCCGGAATCACAATGGCGGCGCGACCACCGACCTTCAGGCCGCGCACGACATGTTCAACAAACGGGAGTGGGCCTTTGGCGGCCCCGGCAGTGATGACGAAATCGCTGCGGGTCACGCGTTCCGGAAACTTGTTGAACGGCGGATTGGTGAGGATTAGGTCTGCTTTGTCGAATTTCTCAGCATCTGAAGTCAGCGCGTCGATACAGTCGATGGGCTGATCGATACCGTGCAGCAGCAGATTCATCGTATTGAGGCGATGCGTGCCGGTGATCAACTCAGCGCCTTGGTAGGCGTTGTTGCGTTGGAAATACCCCATGGCCGGGCTGATCTTGGTCAACTCATCCGTATCGCGCAAGATCGCGCGGTGCGCCGAAATCAGGAAGCCACCGGTTCCCGCTGCCGGGTCTTGGATAGTCTCGCCAGCCTTGGGCTGGACCAGTCCGATGATGGTGTCGATCAAGGGGCGCGGTGTGAAATACTGTCCGGCCTTCGACTTGCGTTCAGACGTTGTGCGTTCGAGCAGGCCTTCATAGAGGTCGCCCAGGCCATCCTCTTCTGCCGCATACCAATCGACATTATCGATGGTCGTGATGAGCGAAGTGAGCGCAGTGGCCTTGGTCAGCGATGTTTTGGCATCGGTGAACACCTGTTTGACCAGCGGAAAAT
>NZ_JBFUKO010000650.1:0-2904 GCF_056400805.1 Aminobacter sp. P4_H6_2 | reverse complement strand
CCGTTCAGAACTGCATTGACACTCCGAAAACCGGCCCATGCTGGGTGACTTCCCAATGGAAGTCATTGTTCTCGTAGTCCTGGTACAGCGCGCGGTAGCCCGCGCGGACGATGCTGTTGCGACTGAAGATGGTGGTGCGGTACCCAAATTAGGCTTGGCCGTTGAGGCTCAGCTGCGAACCGACGCCAAAGCCGCTTCTACTGATGCTCTGCAAGGAAGCCGAGCAACCCGCCAATCGCGATCCCATCAAAAGCCGTTTCAATGACCCGTTCAAATTCGCGGTTGTCAGGTGCGAGCATCTGCGTTATCTGTCATTTTGACACTTTTAGGATTGTTGAAATATGGATGAACGTCAAGCGCTGATTGCGTTTGGGGCAATGTCCCAGGAAACGCGGCTCAAGATTGTAAGGCTGCTGGTAAGAGCGGGGCCGCAAGGCATGCCCGCAGGTAACATTGCAGAAGCCGCTGGGGTGTCGGCCTCAAACGTTTCATTCCATCTGAAGGAACTTGAACGTAGCGGTCTGGTTGCTGCCCGTAGGGATGCACGGTCGATCATCTATTCAGCTGAATTCCAGGCGTTGAGTGGCCTGATCCGCTTCCTGATGGAGGATTGCTGCGCGGGCAACCCCGCCATTTGCGCACCTGCCCTCACCCCCTCATGCTGTGAACCAACGGATACTGTCCAATGACCGCAAGGAAGGTGGAGGTCCACCACCTCCTCCAAGTGATTGGCCGCTTGGAACGGTCTACTTCAAAGAGCACGGACGCAGCCTGAGCCATGTCGACATTTGAACGCTACCTGACCCTCTGGGTTGCGCTTTGCATTGTCGCGGGTATCGCCTTGGGCCATCTGATGCCGGGCGTGTTCCAGGCCATCGGAGGTGCAGAAATTGCCAAGGTCAACGTCCCCGTCGCCGTTCTGATCTGGCTGATGATCATCCCGATGCTCCTGAAGATCGACTTCGCTGCCATGGGCGAGGTCGGGCGGCACTGGCGCGGTATCGGCGTGACCCTCTTCATCAATTGGGCTGTGAAACCGTTCTCGATGGCGCTGCTGGGCTGGTTTTTCATCGGCTGGCTCTTCCGCCCGTACCTGCCAGCCGATCAAATCGATTCCTACATTGCAGGCCTCATCATCCTCGCGGCCGCCCCTTGCACAGCAATGGTCTTCGTATGGTCGAACCTGACCAAGGGCGAACCTCATTTCACCCTGTCCCAGGTGGCGCTTAACGATGCCATCATGGTGGTTGCCTTTGCGCCGATCGTCGGACTGCTCCTAGGCCTGTCTGCGATCACAGTTCCGTGGGGCACGCTCGTCCTGTCGATGGTGCTCTACATCATCATTCCCGTGATCATCGCCCAGGTGGCAAGACGCCGGCTACTCGCCTCAGCTGGCCAGAAGGCGCTCGACGGTCTGCTTCATACGCTGCAGCCCCTCTCCCTCGTGGCTTTGCTGGCGACGCTTGTCCTGCTTTTTGGCTTCCAGGGTGAGCAGATCATCGCGCAGCCAATGATCATTGCGCTGCTGGCCGTTCCTATCTTGATCCAGGTCTATTTCAACTCGGGGCTGGCCTACCTGCTCAACCGCATTTCCGGTGAACAGCATTGCGTTGCCGGTCCGTCAGCATTGATCGGTGCATCCAACTTCTTCGAGCTGGCAGTTGCGGCCGCCATTAGCCTGTTTGGCTTCAGCTCAGGCGCAGCCCTCGCTACCGTTGTCGGCGTGCTGGTCGAGGTTCCCGTGATGCTGTCAGTCGTCTGGATCGTGAACCGCAGCAAGGGCTGGTACGAGCGCGGCTCGGCAGTCACCGCAACCAAGGAAGCTGAAAGGACTGCATGATGGACGTCACTATCTATCATAACCCCGCCTGCGGTACGTCGCGCAACACGTTGGCGTTGATGCGCAATGCAGGCATCGAGCCAACAGTGATCGAGTACCTGCAATCGTCTCCGACGCGTGCAGTCCTCCAGGACCTGATTGCCAAGGCGGGTCTGACAGTGCGTGGAGCCATCAGGCAGAAAGGCACACCATACGCTGAGCTCGGTCTGGAAGATCCTACGCTTACCAGTGACGAATTGCTCGATGCCATGCTGGAGCATCCGATCCTGATCAATCGTCCATTCGTCGTGACGCCTTGGGGCGTACGCCTCAGCCGTCCATCCGAAGTCGTTCTTGAAATCCTCCCGCTCCCCCAGAAGGGGCCCTTCCACAAGGAAGACGGTGAGCTGTTGATCGATGCCGAAGGAAACCGAGTTGCCTGACCTGCCAAACATAGTAGGGGAGGCCCTTCGGCTTCCTGACCCTGCCCTTCTGTCCGCCCCCTCCTCCACCCACCGGCCACGCATTCTGCTTCTGTATGGCTCGCTGCGAGAACGTTCCTACAGCCGATTCCTCACACAGGAAGCCGCTCGTTTGCTCGAACACTTCGGGGCAGAGACGCGTGTCTTCGACCCGACGGGGCTTCCCTTGCCTGACGGTGCACCCACTGATCATCCGAAGGTCAAGGAGCTTCGCGAACTCTCGCGATGGTCGGAAGGCCAAGTCTGGACTAGTCCTGAGCGCCATGGGGCAATGAGTGGCGTCATGAAATCCCAGATCGACTGGATCCCCCTTGCTGTAGGTTCGATCAGGCCGACGCAGGGTCGCACTCTTGCAGTGATGCAGGTGTCGGGCGGATCTCAATCCTTCAATGCGGTCAACCAGATGCGCGTACTCGGCCGCTGGATGCGGATGGTCACCATTCCGAACCAATCCTCCGTCGCAAAAGCGTATCAGGAATTCGACTCCGAAGGCCGAATGAACCCGTCCTCCTACTACGATCGCGTGGTGGACGTCATGGAAGAGCTGGTGAAGTTCACCCTATTGACGCGTGATGTCTCGGGCTACCTCACCGACCGCTACAG
>NZ_JBFUKO010000649.1:0-2911 GCF_056400805.1 Aminobacter sp. P4_H6_2 | reverse complement strand
CCGCCGAAGGAGGGCCATACTGGATCGGGCTCTATTGCGGGAACGACGACGGAAACCGCCAAGTATTCTATAGAAGCGACCGCTTCACCGGTAGGCAGGTTGCGCACTGATTCCACTCGCCGATTGTCTTCACTTCGCCGGACCGAATGCGCCACAGCCGGAACGGGCCAGTGGTGTCGCCATGCTGTCGAAGCTGACCGGGCCGAGAACGCCTTCATACTTGACCGGCTTGCCCTCCTTGATCGTGGATCAGTTCGCCGCTGCGGCAACGATCTGGGGAATGGCGGCTTTGATTGCGGCCGCATCACCTTTGCCTGCCTTGGCAACTGCAAGCGCAACGATGGCACCGGCGTCATAGGAACGGTCGGCAGCCGGAGCGTCCGACTTGATGCCGTTGGAAAAGCTCTCGAAATTGGCGTTGAAATCCTCGGTCGACGCCGTCTCGGCCTCGGCCTGGGCATCCAGCAGGTATCGCCGAACTCGCATATTCCCCTTGTGCCCATAAGCTGAGTCCCAAATCCCAACCAGGGCTCTACGAATTCTCACGAGAGACCGACAAGGTCGGTTCGTCCCCACTTGGTGTTTCACTTTCAAAGCCTGGCAGAGGCCTTCCACCTCATTGTGCGACAGATCGGCACGGCAAGGACATGCGATGGCCAGCCAATCAGGATTTGACTCAATAGAACTGTGGCATAGAGTCGAAAGCAGAGCGTTGTGTCGCGAGCTGCGATTCAGCCGACAACTTCGCCGAGCATAGGCGCCCTGAGACAGGACAGCGGATGGGGAAAGGGTCGGTGGAAGGGCGAAGCCAGGGCGCGTGGGATGCTCCAGCTTTTGTGGAAGACTTCCGCGGAGGCATCTTTGCCACGCAGCGACGGCTTCGGAACCACCTCCTCGATCGTGGTGCCATTCGTTATTCTCACGCGCGTGATCTGGCCGCGCACATGCTGCTTCGTCTTGACGATCTGMCGGGATGCTGGTCCGTTGCCACCAACTGGCTGCGTGCCGAGCTTGGATGTCAGCGCGTCGACACCGGTTTCGGGATCCGTGAGGCGAGGGAATATTTCCCCGGTTTTGCGGAGGCAAAGGACGCAAACTACGATGTGCCCTCGTTCGGTTGCGGCAGGGCGGTCGACAACCGCGACATCGCCATGCAGGCGATGTGGCTGGACCCCCGCCCGTTGATCTTCGCCGACATCAAGCAGGACAGCCGCGTCACGATACGGCTAAGGCAAAGGATGTCTGGGGCTCGCACGAAGTCGAAACTCGCCTGGGCGCTTCGGACCGAACGCGGCGGCTACGGCCTGATCTGCGCCRATTGGACGGAGCAATTGGTGCCTTGGGAATCCGGTCTCTACGATTGCTTCGAGCAGACAGTGACAGATGTCTTGAGCCCGATCATCGCCGTTGCGAAACAGATTGCCGAACAAGACCATAGGAGTGAGTCTAGAGGGCCGCGGGTGGGCCTTGCCCTATATGCGGGCATTTCAGGCACTGCCCCGCTGGCAACGCTGACAGCATCGGAGCTGGAGGTCGCCCGGTTGGTTGCGAAGGGTATGAGCTATAAGGAAATCGCACGGGTTCGCGAACGATCTCTTTCAACGATCGATCATCAGCTCAGGAGCATCCGGCAGAAGACCGGAGCCTCGAGCACATCGGCTTTGGTCAGCCTGCTTGCTCGGGCCGATCTAGTCTGAGATGTGGCACTGCTGCACGCGAGACGCGGGCATGCACAGCCTCTTCTTGCAGAGAGCAAGCCATCGGAAAATAAGCATTATCAATTAGATATGCCGACGACCTTATGTTTCGTCTAATCTGATCGACATCGCGAATGTTCGCGATAGATGGCCTCCAGCGTTTCCTCGTAGGCTCCTTCAAAGCTGATGCACGCCTTGGGCGGCCCGGCCGAGGGAGGAGACGAGATGACCAAACGATTGCTTTTGGCAACGGGGCTAATGGCGTGCCTGCCAACGCTCAGTGCGGCCGAAGGACTGGCCAAGCCTGTACTTGGCTATGAGGCGGCCGGACGGATGATTGCGGCCTGCTTCGCTGCACAAGGAGCCGCAGGACACGCCAAGGTCAATGTCGTCGTGGTCGATGATGGCGGTCGACTGATCGCCGCCGCGCGCCAGGACGGAGCCTGCAAGGCCTGCACCGATATCGCCGAGAACAAGGCGATCACCGCGTCGCTTTACGCTGCCCCGACCCGCGCAATGGCTGACCTGTCATTTGGCGTGAAGCGCGACGGCGTGAATGCTGGATTGCCAGGTGCGGCCTTTGTTCCTGGCCTTGTGGCCTTTGCGGGCGGGCTGCCCATCAAGACTGYGGCGGGCGATGTGATCGGCGGGATCGGTGTCAGCGGCGCCAGCGAGGATCAGGACGAGAGCTGCGCGCAGGCGGGCCTCGACGCTGTTTCGAAAAGCCTCAACTGAGAGCGGCGTGATGATCCACAATCCATTCTATAGTCCTGAGGCACAGGGTTCGTTCAAGCTCTACGATCTCGGAAACCTTATCCTCGAAAGCGGCGAAACGCTGCGCGCTGCAAAGCTCGCCTACCGCACCTTCGGCCAGCTGAACGCAGAAAAATCCAACGCCGTTCTAGTGACCACCTGGTTCTCCGGGACAGGCAAGGTGATGGAAGATGTCTATGTCGGCCGCGATCATGCGCTGAACCCTGATGAGTATTTCATCATCGTCGTCGACCAGATTGGCAGCGGCGTGTCGTCGTCTCCACAGAACACGCCAGCCCCACAATCCATGGCCAAGTTTCCGAAGGTGCGGATCGGCGACGACGTGCAAGCCCAGCACAAGCTCGTCACCGAGCATTTCGGTATAGAGCGCCTGGCTCTGATTGTGGGCGGGTCGATGGGCGGACAACAGGTCTATGAATGGGCGGTGCGCTATCCTGATA
>NZ_JBFUKO010000648.1:0-2914 GCF_056400805.1 Aminobacter sp. P4_H6_2 | reverse complement strand
AACCTGTCCAAAAGGTGTGACTGGCGCGATTCTGATCAGCATCTTGAAACACGATGCGGCGGATGCCTGTCGTGAACTCGCTTGCAACCCCCACCCGTCAGGTCACATTGGAGCCCAGCTTACCTACTATCGGACCCGGCATCACAATGGGCGCCTAGAACTTGACGGTGAGACCGGCTGTGCCGGAAATACCGTAGCTGCGGCCGAAATTGATCAGGCTGGTGTCGACCGTGGCTTGCCCATGGAGAGCATATTTGTCATTTCCCCACGCGTATGAGCCGCCAAGACCGAGGCCAGCCCAAAGGCTTTCCTGCTCGCTTACGAGGGGGGTCGCAGCAAGCACGGTAGTGGCCTGCGGCATGAGGTCATAATAGAGATTGGTGATGCCATAGGCATGGATGCGGCTGGTTGCGCCGCGGTCATCTGTCCAGGCATTCTGGTAGTCGGCTGAAACGCCAAGACGGATCTTGAGATCATTTCCATCGGAGAGCGACACCGCGGCACCAAAGACGTCGGTAAATGGATCGTAGTTGATGCCGGAATAGATCAGCTGGACCTGTGGCGTCACCGACCAATCTGGGTCCAGCGCTATCGGCTGACCTGCTTCCAGACCAAGTGCATAGCCGAAGCCGCCATTGCCTGAGACCAGCCTGGTTGCTGCGGTGGAGGACGAGAGCGTGCTGTCATACCAGGTGAGGTTTGCCTAGGCATCGAGATAGAAGCCGTTCGAGCCGTACCAGGTCAGCGAGCCGCCAAAACCGTACCCGCTGCTGCGGATCGTTCCGTTTCCAAAGATCGAGGCAACGTCGCCAGCAATGGTGCCATAGCGCAGGGAAAGGCCGCCCAGCAGACTTCCGTCCTCTCCGACGTAGAGTTGACCATCCGCCCCGGCCTGCAATTGCCAGGTGTCGATATCATAGTCGGTGCCGGTCGTGGAGGACCTGGGGTCCACGTGCATCTGGCGCCCTACAATCCGGCCCCAGACGCCGCTATTGGCGCCAGCACCGTCAACCATGGCACCGGTGTCGATCATGCCCGCGGCCCAGGAACGATTGCCGACGCGCTGTTGCAGCGTGTCGAGTGTATTGAAGCTCTGCAGCACAGCGGCATAGGCCTCGTAGACCGGTGCGCCGGCGTGATAGAGTGGGCCAATGGTACCGGGATTGAGCAAGGCTGAACGCAGATACCAATCACCATCTGCCGGTGTGCTCACACCGCCCTGATAAAGACGGTAAGCGTAGGCTCCGGCAACCACGRCTGGGTCACCTTCGAAGGTATAGCTGCCCCGCAAAGTGAAGTTGCCGCCGGACTGGCCGCCGACATCGATGATCTTGATGCCTTCGTTTGTCTGTGCGCCAGCGCCGCCGAGATTGATGACGCGGACATTGGTGCTGCCGGACGTATCGCCGGTCACGACAAGCCGATCCGTGGCCGAGCTGTCGTCGCCCAGAACCGTCTCGATCTCAAGTGTGCCGCCATTGCCGGCATAATTTGCCCGCCACAGTCAGGGTACCGATCGAATTACCCGGGGCGATGGTGCCGCCGGAGAAATTTGTGGTGGCGCCGACCTGGCCAGTGCCTTGCAGGCGTCCGCCGACGACGTCCAGGGTTCCCCCGAGGATGCCGTTGATTGACAGGATGCCGTCATACACCCCAGACACGCCTGAGAGGCCCGAATTGTTGGCGGTGAGCGTGGTCTGGCCGGTACCAATCTGCCGGACGCCACCCGTGCCGGTGATCGTGCCGCCGAAGGTCACCATGTCGGACCGATCGAAGGCCAGAATGCCACTATTGGCGACATTGCCGACTATGCTGCCGCTCGTGCCGCCATCGCCCAGTTGCAAGGTGCCGGCGGCGATGGTCGTACCGCCGACATAGCTATTGCCGCTGTCAAGGTCAGCGTACCCAGACCATCCTTGGTCAGGCCGCCCGCGCCGGTCATTTCGGGGGCGATGTCGATATCGTGGCCGTTGGTATCGATGATACCGCCTGCGGTGCCCAGGGTGACCTGTTGAGCGCCATAATTGCGGAAGAAAGTCGCATTGTCGCTGGTGGTCCGAACGATGCCGCCATCCAGGGTGACATTTGCCGTGCCCACGCCGCCGCGGAAACCATTGGTTTCCAGAACCCCGCGCGCACCCGGGGTGCCCAGCACATTCAGCGTGCCGCTTGCCGCCCCATCCGATATGCCCAGATAGACGCAGTTAAGCGCAAAAACCCGGGCGCCGTCTTCGATGTTCATGGCACCGACGCCGTAGTTGCCCAAGGTGAGATTGGAGCCGGTCATCTGCCAAATCGACCCCGCGCCTGTCACGGTGACGTTGCCGTGGCCACCGGGATTGGCACCCACATAGCCTTGCTTGCTGATCACCTGGGCACCGTCCTCGATCCGCAAAACGCCTTGGGCGCCCAAGCCAATCGTAAGCTGGTCCGTCATGGTCCAGGACCCGCCCGATGTCAGCAGCGCCACCCCATATTCGGCGACGCCAATGATCGCGTCGTAGCTTGAGACTGTGGAGCTGTCCGAGATGACAATTTCGCCCTGACCGAAATTGCCAATGTTGATCCGGCCATTCGTCTCGATCCGGCCGCCGTGGGTAACGTGCAATGTGCCGCTCCCCTCTTCGCCAATATGCAGGTTGTATTGATTGGTCCAGGTGGAGGCATTGCCAAAGCCATCGTCGCCCGACACAGTCACAACACCTACGCCGCCCGAGCTGCCGCCAATATAGCCACTGGTATCCGTCACGACCCCGCCATCGAGGATGTTGAGTGTCCCGGTGCCCTGGCGGCCGACATAGAGAAAATCGGTGTTGGTCCAGGTGGAGGCATTGCCCGCGCCATCGTGCCCCGTGACGGTGACGGTGCCATCGCCGCCGATATCGCTGCCAACCGAGCCCTGCCTGTTGGTCAG
>NZ_JBFUKO010000647.1:0-2915 GCF_056400805.1 Aminobacter sp. P4_H6_2 | reverse complement strand
GGGTCAAATGACGACTGCCGTTGTGGAACTGATCTGCAATCACGATCGCGGGCCGCCGGAACAGCGGGTGGAACGGATAGGCGACCTCCACCTCATGCCCTAGAATCCGGGCATCATGAGGTCCCGTCGGACGGCGGCGGAAGCACCTGGGCAACCATCGCGACCCTTTTGCAAACCGCCAAAATGAACAGCGTCGATCCACTCGCCTGGCTCACCCAGACCCTCGATCGCATCGCCAACCGCTGGCCGATCTCCCAAATCGATCAGCTCATGCCGTGGAACCACCAAGCCTGAACGGCCTCAGCTGCGCGCTTACCCATTTGTTCAAGTCCCAGTAGGCGAATCTAATTCTCTCCATTTACGAACTGATCAGCCTGCATATGAGTGAATTACCGCCAGATGGATGCAAATCCAACATTCTAAAATCGTCGAATCATTGCACAATAACAAACAGATAGCGGAGCTTCTTTTCTTCCTTTTGGCTACAAAATGCTCCCTTGAGCGCCGCGACGCCACGCTGTTGACAGAGATTGTTGAGTTGCTTTTCCAATATTTTGGTTTCGTCAGAAAAATTCGATCCCTGGAAACTGGATTGGGAACTCTGACATGCAGTCAGCTCAAATATGCTAGCGCTACGAGGACAACACGAGTGATTGGACCGTTCCAACACATGATCTAAACGCACCTCAGTTCGACTATCGCCTAATAGCAGGCAACTCTGTAGTGACCCTGGGTTCGTATCGCCATGCTGTTTGCTGGCCCCATCGCGCGAGCTGCCAGTGCGCCACCCGGTCCGGCGAAGCTGACGGCAGCCATCGCGCCCTTCGTCGCCATGTTTTGTGTCTGCACGGCTCGTGAATGCGCCTGAAGCTGATCGATGCACGATTGCGCAGAGGCATAGCCCTTGGCGCGCTCAATATCCTCTGGTGTGGCATCGGGGCGGTCGACCGCCATTTCGGCAGTCGCTTGGCGGCTGGCAATGTCGGCCCGCAGCGCAGTCATCCGAGCATCGCCGCTGTTGCAACCCATAGCAGGCAGACAGAGCACAGCAGCGAAAAGCCATCTGTTATTCATTGCAACTTTTCCCATGATGCGGTTTGAAATACGTGATGATGTTGTCATCCTGGTCCCGTCGCCAGGTGCGGCGCAGATGTCCCACAAGCTCCTCTGACGGCCCGTTTCGAGCCGCAGCCGGCCGCGCAACATAGACTAACCTCATCGAGCTATAGCTGGCCTCGCAGAGAGGCCGAAGGGGCAATTAGTTACAATTCTTCTGCTAGTTAGGGAGCCTTCAAGCCGCGCGCCGATACCGCGCCAGCGAGATCGGGGTCCACACAGCCGACCACACGAAAGCGTTTTTCATCACGCCATATGCTTGGCGTGGCGGTCAAGTACGGCAAGATCGTCCTGACCGGATCGGATGAGTTGCTGCCGGAACCGATGCGTCGTGCTTGTAAAAGCGAACTAAACTGCTCACGAGGTGAGGTAGCTCTGCCGGGTAATTCGATGTGCATATCTTCGCCCTCGGCTGAGGAAGCAGAAATGAACATGCTCTGGTGGGTGGCAAATGGCCCCGGTGTTTGACGCCGAGGTGAGGGGGAAATGTGCGAGTAGGCGTGCGACTAGGCGTCGACAGCGGTGCGCCACACGGTCAGCGGCTGTCGGCACGGACGTAGAGGGCAGCATGGGCATCGACCGGTTTGTCGAGCAGGCTTCGCTCGGCAATGATTGCATCGGCCGGCGCCATGACGTCGAACACGCTGAAGTCGGGCATCTGCCACGACGCGGCACTGAGGCCTTCGCCGTAGTCGACACGCAGCGAATGGGGAGTGAAGAACGCCAGCGCGGCGGCGAGTGCCAGGCACGCTAACGGCAGGCTAAAGAACATGCGGGAATATCGCATGGCAGTCTCCTGGGTTTGAGGGGATGCCGTGGCTGCCCGCACGACCGGGAAGTCGCTACCAACCGCAATCGCGCTTCGGCAGTTTGCCGCGTCTCGAGGGTCTGCGAGCTCGTACACGTAGAAGTGGTTCAGGTTAGCGCCCTGCCTGGGTTGCGTTCAGATGGACGAGGTATTCGGCGACGAAGCGCTCTGCTTGTCAGTTAGCGCCACGTCTGGTTTACCTGGTATTCTGCCGGCGGGTTGAGGGGAGATTCATTTGTCAGGTTTTCTAAATAGACGATCCCTGATTGTGGGAGGGATGTCATTTCTAGCTCTATTCGGACGTGCCGAAGCCTCCCAGAAGCGTTGGTATATTGGGAGAATTCCAGATCACCCGTTTGATATTCCTCTGGTCGACAAGGCGCTTGTTCCGAGGCAGTTCCACCGACAGTCTGTAGCTTATTCAGGCAAGGAACCTGTCGGAACGATCCTTATCAACAAGCAAGAGCGCTTCCTGTACTACATCGAAGGTCCTGGTAGGGCGATCCGCTTCGGGATTGCAGTCGGTCGGGACGGACAGAAATGGAGTGGTGAGGCAATAGTTCAACGAAGGGCCAAATGGCCAACGTGGACTCCTACAGCCAATATGCGACGCCGTAACCCGAACTTGCCCGTGCGCGTCCCCGGAGGCCCGCAAAATCCGCTCGGAGCAAGGGCCCTGTATCTCTATCGTGATGGCCGGGATACCCTATACCGTATTCATGGGACCAATGAGCCGTGGTCTATTGGCACTGCTGCATCGTCCGGTTGCATTCGGATGTTGAACGAGCATGTTTTTGAGCTCTTTGGGACAGTGCGCAACGGCGCCCGAGTTATCGTTGTCTAGTCACTTTGCGCCAAGGTCAGGGGATCAGAAGCCTTGTCCGTCCGCAGTTCTGATTTCGTATCGATCGACAGACCATGTGAGCGGTGGGATGGTGGCCGCCTCGACCGATTAGAATCGGTCTTGCGGGAGGGATGCGCCATTGGCAGC
>NZ_JBFUKO010000646.1:0-2917 GCF_056400805.1 Aminobacter sp. P4_H6_2 | reverse complement strand
GGGGCCCAACCAACCCAACATGTTTCCTGATATCAAATCATCCGAAAGTGCTGCTCCACATTTTTCCAATGGCGGCCGGTCGGATATCGCGCAGCGGCGCTTGCTGGAAGCCCATGCCTCACACTGGGATTCGGCTGCTGCTGGCTTCAATGCCGCAAACAATCCGCTGTCGCCGATCTATGGCGGTCGCATGGTCGACGTGGCGCGCAGCTATGTCTGGGCGTGGGACGCGCGGCCCTATCCGGCTTTTCCATTGCAATCGAAGGTCTGGTCGGATGGCGATGCCTGGTACCGCGGTCACTGGCTGAATGGTCGGTTCGCCGGCCCCGATGTGTCCGATCTCATCAACGAGATACTAGCGGATCACGATCTGCCTGCGGCTGACGTGGCCGGTGTCGAAGGCACAGTGAGCGGTTACGTCATCTCCGACCCGACCTCGGCGAGGGCCGCACTCGAACCGTTGGTCGATCTGTTCGGCCTGTCGGTCCGTCAAGAGATGACTGGGCTGGTGTTCAGGCAAGCGGCGGCATCGAAGGATGCGGCAATCGAACTGACTGAACTGGCATTCGACGGCGCAAGTGCTGTGGTCGAGACCGTTCGCACGCCCGACCATGATTTGCCGGCGGAGGCTCTGATCAGCTATGGCGATCCCGTCGCGGATTACCAGTCGGCGTCGGCCAGGAGTACGAGGTTTGCCCCGACCACAAGCCGGCAGCACGTGATTTCGTTCCCTGGAATGCTGGAGGCGGGGCAGGCGAGCGCACTGGCCGAAGACTGGATGCGCAGGACCTGGCAAGAGCGGGAACGGCTGAGCTTCGCTCTTGCCGAGCCACGCGCGGACATCGGGCCCGGTAGCATCGTCAAGGTGCCGGCCTCGGGCAGCCGCTCCGAATTCCTGGTGACGGAGATCGAGCAGGGACTGGTGCGCAAAGTGACCGCGCGCCAGCTTGCGCGTGTGGTTCCGGCACCTTGGAGTTCTTCCAATCCCGATGTGGAACCGCTGCCGCCGATCGCGGTTGGGCAGCCGCATGCAGTCTTCCTCGATCTGCCGATGATGGCGGGCGGATCGGCGCTGCCGCAGGATCAATTCAAGGTAGCGGTGACGCAGCAACCCTGGAGAAGTCAGGCGCTGTTCGTTTCGCCCGAGGACACCGGCTTTGTCTTGCGGGGATCGGTCGGCCGCCGGGCGGATATGGGCAGGCTGACGGCAGTGCTTTCGCCGGGCCGGGAAGGCAGGGTTGACCGCGCTGGCGTGCTGACAGTTGAGCTTTATGGCGGCGAGCTGACGAGCGTCAGTCGTTTGCAGCTTCTCAACGGCGCCAACTTTGCGGCGGTACGATCTGCCGGCGGCGCCTGGGAGGTGCTCCAGTTCGAGATGGCCGAAGAGACCGCGCCCGGGCTCTGGCGACTGCGCAACCTGTTGCGCGGGCACTTCGGCACCGGTGACGCGGCTGCTGCCGGTGCTGTCATTGGCGCGTCGTTCGTTGTCCTCGACGCTGCCGTCGTGCCCGCCGGTCTGATGGCTGGCGAGGTCGGGCTGCTGCTCAATTGGCGGGTCGGTCCGCTGGGTGGCGATTTCTCCAGTGCCAGCTTTTCGGCGCATCGGGAGACCGGTGGCAAGCGGGCGCTATTGCCACTTTCTCCTGTGCATTTCCGGGGGAAGCTGACTGCGGGCAATGATCTGTCGCTTTCATGGATCCGGCGCGGGCGCATCGACGCCGACAGTTGGGAATCGAGCGATATTCCCCTCGGCGAGGAACGTGAAGAATATCGCATCGACATAGCCTCCGCAGGCGGCCCCATCGTGCGGTCAATGACGGTTTCGACACCTGGCTGGATTTATCCGGCAGCTGAAATTGCGGCAGATTTCGGCGCGCCGCCGGCCGCAGTCGACATCACCATTCGCCAGCTAAGCGTTGCCTCCGGCTGGGGCATATCGGCCTCGCGCCGAATTGCGTTGGCCTGAGGCGGCGAGGACTTTCATTGGAAAGGATCAGAACATGTTGAACCTGAAACCTTGGTATCTTTCGCGCACCATCTGGGCCTCTGTCGTGACCATGTTGCTGGGCTTGGCGGGCCTCGCTGGCATGCCCGTGGACAGCGTCGACAATTCCGCGTTGACCGATACGGTTTTGCAGGCGATCACTGCGCTTTCAGGGCTGATTGCGATCTTCGGCCGGGTCTCGGCCAAACAGCGCATCGGCGGAAGCTAGCAGGCTTGCAATGGCGCCAGTTGCATGAATTCATCGTTCATTCCACGTTCAGCACTCCTGTATTAGAAATCGCAGCATGAAAACGCTTCGCTCCATATTCGGGTCAGCCACGACCACGCTCTGCGCGGTAGGCCTGTTTGCGGCTTCCGCGCAGGCCGCGCCATTGCCGAGAGCGGAGACGGGTGAATTTGTCGTGGCAGCCGCGGATTGTTACTCGATCGGCCAGCAGGTAGCCGACCAGCAGGGCGGCACGTTGGCCCGCGCAACCGAGTCCAATCAGGGCGGACAGTCTGTCTGCGTGATCGTAGTGCTGGTTCCTGCCAAGGATGGCCAGCGGCCRCGCCGCGTCGAGGTCGTTGTGCCGGCAGGCTAGCCTGCATTTCCCGTCAGGGCGGAATCGCCTATATCTCTGACATCTTTCCACTGGTCGCAAAAACGCATGCGCATACTCGTCGTCGAAGATGACAAGGACCTGAACCGCCAGATCTCCGAGGCGCTAACCGACGCCGGCTATGTCGTCGACAAGGCCTTTGACGGCGAAGAAGGGCATTTCCTCGGCGATACCGAGCCATATGACGCGATCGTGCTCGATATAGGTCTGCCGCAGATGGACGGCATCAGCGTTGTCGAACGCTGGCGCCGCGAAGGCCGCAAGATGCCGGTTCTGATGCTGACCGCGCGCGACCGCTGGAGCGACAAGGTTG
>NZ_JBFUKO010000645.1:0-2918 GCF_056400805.1 Aminobacter sp. P4_H6_2 | reverse complement strand
CCTTCAATCTCGGAAGCGGCGATCGGGCCGCGGTCGACCACGTGGCGGAAAATCTCCTCTATGTAAGGCCTGTTCGCGCGGCCGAACTTGGCAAGCCCGCCATACATCCCTTCCTCAGCCCGCGCCATACGCCAGCGCATCAGGGGAAAGGTCTCTAGCGGCAACAGCGAGGCTTCATGCGCCCAGTACTCGAAAAGCAGACGCTTGCTCGACTGCATGGCGTCGTCGAGCAGCGCCATCGGGTAGGGGCCGAGGCGCGAATAAAGCGGCATGTAGTGCGCGCGCACAACGGCACTGACCGAGTCGATTTGGAACAGACCGAGGCGGTCGAGCACACGCTGCAGGTGACGTCGCGTGATCGTGCCTGTGGGGCGCGGGTCCATGAAGCCCTGGGCCGCAAGCGCGATGCGGCGGGCGGTGGGGAGTGAGATTTTTTCCTTCATTGCGGCAAGCTATCGCAGTCTGTTGTGAGGTGACGCAAGGGTACGAGAATCGATCTTTGTTGCAAACGCTAGCAGGTCTGCGGTTCCTGACTTGTCAGGAGCCTAAAGTGGAGTAAAAGACGAAGGAAATCAAATAGGAGCCACGCGCGCAGGATTTTGGTCCAGCGGTGGGGTTTGCCTCGTTTTGGACAAGGTTGGACTTGCTTCGCCCGACCGCCTGCGCTAACCGTCGCCGCATTGCAGCACGACCGTTTCGTCCGGCTCGGCGAGAATCTGTCGCGCTTCCGGAAACGGACCTCGTGCTGTAAATCTGGGTGGATAGGCCACCAACGGAATTCGCAGCATGAACGCTCTCTTGAGTTCGTATCTGCCCATCGTCATCTTCATCGGTGTGGCGCTTCTAGTCGGCATTGCGCTTATCGCGGCGCCCTTCCTTGTCGCCTATCGCAATCCGGATCCGGAGAAGCTTTCTGCCTACGAGTGCGGCTTCAACTCGTTTGACGACGCGCGCATGAAGTTCGACATTCGCTTCTATCTGGTCTCCATCTTGTTCATCATCTTCGACCTCGAGGTCGCCTTCCTGTTTCCGTGGGCGGTGTCCTTCAGCAAGATCGGCATGCTCGGTTTCTGGTCGATGATGATCTTCCTGGCCGTTTTGACCATCGGCTTTATCTATGAGTGGAAAAAGGGAGCGCTGGAATGGGATTGAACGACGCCTCCGGCACCCTGATCGCACCGAAGCCGAAAGGCATCATCGATCCGAACACCGGCAAGCTCATCGGTTCTGACGACGCCTTCTTTGGCGACCTGAACAGCGAGCTTTCCGACAAGGGTTTCCTTGTCACCTCGTCCGAGGCGCTGATCACCTGGGCGCGCACCGGCTCGCTGATGTGGATGACCTTCGGTCTGGCGTGCTGCGCCGTCGAGATGATGCACATCTCGATGCCGCGCTATGACGCCGAGCGTTTCGGCATCGCACCGCGCGCCTCTCCGCGTCAGTCGGACGTGATGATCGTCGCTGGTACGCTGACCAACAAGATGGCACCGGCCCTGCGCAAGGTCTACGACCAGATGCCTGAGCCACGCTACGTCATTTCGATGGGCTCGTGCGCCAATGGCGGCGGCTACTATCACTATTCCTATTCGGTGGTGCGCGGCTGCGACCGCGTCGTGCCGGTCGACATCTACGTGCCAGGCTGTCCTCCGACCGCTGAAGCGCTGCTCTACGGCATCCTGATGCTGCAGAAGAAGATCCGCCGCACCGGCACGATTGAGCGGTGAGCCCAGATGAGTGAAGCCCTGAACGACCTCGCCGCATACATTGCGGAAAAGCTCGATGCGGACATCGAAGAAAGTGCCGTCGCCTATGGCGAGCTGACGCTGACGGTGAAGGCCGCCGACATCGTCGATGTGCTGACCTTTCTGCGCAGTGACGTGCAGTGCCAGTTCGTGTCGTTCATCGATGCGGCCGGTGTCGACTATCCGCAGCGCCGCAAGCGCTTCGACGTCGTCTATCACCTGCTGTCGCCGCACCAGAACCTGCGCATCCGCGTCAAGGTCAGCACGGACGAGGATACGCCGGTTCCGTCTGTGACGTCGGTTTATCCGGGCGCCGACTGGTTCGAGCGCGAAGCCTACGATATGTACGGCATCCTGTTCTCCGGCCATCCGGACCTGCGTCGCTTGCTGACGGACTATGGCTTCGAAGGTCACCCGCTGCGCAAGGACTTCCCGCTCACCGGCTTCGTCGAGGTTCGCTACGACGACGAGCAGAAGCGCGTCGTCTACGAGCCGGTCGAGCTCAAGCAGGAATTCCGCAATTTTGACTTTTTGTCTCCTTGGGAAGGCACCGACTACGTGCTGCCGGGCGACGAAAAAGCCAAGACGAATTGAGGCGCCGAAATGGCTGAAACCTCCGTCCGCAATTTCAACATCAACTTCGGCCCGCAGCATCCGGCGGCGCACGGCGTTCTGCGTCTGGTGCTCGAGCTGGATGGCGAAGTCGTCGATCGCGTTGATCCGCATATCGGCCTTTTGCATCGCGGCACCGAAAAGCTGATCGAGCAGAAGACCTATCTGCAGGCGATCCCCTATTYCGATCGGCTCGACTATGTCGCGCCGATGAACCAGGAACATGCGTTTTCGCTGGCTATCGAGCGCCTGCTCGGCATCGATGTGCCCAAGCGCGGCCAGATCATCCGCGTGCTTTATTCCGAGATCGGCCGCATCCTGTCGCACCTGCTCAACGTCACGACGCAGGCGATGGACGTTGGCGCGCTGACCCCGCCTCTGTGGGGCTTTGAAGAGCGCGAAAAGCTGATGGTGTTTTATGAGCGGGCCTGCGGCGCGCRCATGCACGCTGCCTATTTCCGTCCGGGCGGCGTCCACCAGGACCTGCCGCAAAAGCTGGTCGAAGACATCGGCAAGTGGATCGATCCGTTCCTGCAGACGGTGAAGAACCTCGACGATCTGCTC
>NZ_JBFUKO010000644.1:0-2925 GCF_056400805.1 Aminobacter sp. P4_H6_2 | reverse complement strand
GTAACTCGACGACCAAGTCGACGCCTTGCTGATGCAGTACGGGCAAGACAACCTCCAGACAGCGCGGGGATGCCCTAGTTCGTTGGTGCCCGCGGATCGCCTCACTTTAGCTGATCGTTGCTTTTTCTGCTTTAGAAGGAACCTGATTTGGGCGCACGGCGTTGCATCGAGCGGAGCCGAATGGGCGCAGTCTTTACCTTTCAGCTACGCTCATCGAGAAGACCCGTCACCACAAGCGTGGGTCTTCGAAGTCCGTGAAGCGTGGTCTTTTATCCTTCTCTGACGCGCTTCAAAATGGGCCTGTCGGCTGGCCGGCTGGCAGGCCTTTAATTTCCTTACCAACGGTGGCAATCTTTCGGCGCGCAGCACTGTTGTCTGACAGCACGGACCAGGGTTGTGTGAAACTGCGCCGGCAGGCCGTTTCTCCGATCAAGGAACAAGCAGCTCCGTATGGATCGTGGGCTACCCGCAATAGTAATTCCCGGTCGACCCTCGGGATGCAGGTATTGGCTCATTCGCTCACTAAAAGTACCTACCGTTCAGTAGGAGGTCCTCAAAGTGACATGACCGCTGGGTTGGTCTTGAAATATCGAGCATCGACGTGAGCTGCCCGAGCTTCGTTTTAATGCCAGCCACCTTGATCTTGCGGTCGGCAATCGCCTTGTCCGATTTCGCTAAGGACGATGACGTCGAGGCTTGCTCGTTCCAAAGTGACGCGTCGCGCACCGTGACGCTAGCCCGCCAAACCTATATGGGTCGGCATAGGCACAGTCCAAGAGAGACGCAAACAAGACGGCCCGCTGTGGGCCTGCAAGTCCATACGTTGCGCGGTGACCTACTCCTCGAAATTAGATTCGTCATGACTCGGAACAATATTGCCGGTGAGTCAATTTATCGAAGCGTATAGGTTGTGTCGGAGTGCGAGTGCGATGGTTGCTGCGCGGGCGAACTGGAAGGGCTTCATTAAGTTCGGAGAAGTGGCCTGTGCGGTTGCGCTGTATACGGCCGCGTCCTCGTCCGAACGCATCGCCTTCAATACGCTCAACCGTGCCACGGGAAATCGCGTCCGTCGTGAATTCGTGGACAGCGAAACCGGCGAGCCGGTCGAACGCGACGACCAAGTCAAAGGATACGAGATCGAGAACGGCGACTATGTCGTACTCGAACCTGACGAGGTTGCAGCGGCAATCCCGGACAGCGACAAGACGCTGAAGATTGTGGCATTCGTTCCCTGTAACGAGATCGATGACGTTTATTTCGACAAGCCATATTACCTAGCGCCCGACAAGATGGGCGCCGACGCTTACAAGCTGCTGCGCGACGGCATGCGCCAGGATAAGGTTGCAGCCCTTGCCCAGACCGTCCTGTTCCGACGCCTCCGGACAGTGCTGATCCGACCGCATGGCAAGGGTCTTATCGGCACAACGCTGAACTTTGATTACGAGGTACGTTCCGCAAAGGAAGCCTTTGACGACATCCCTGATATGAAGATCGAAGGCGAGATGCTGGCGCTGGCCAAGCACATTATCAGCACCAAGAAGGGCTCATTCGACGCCAAAGCCTTCGACGACCGTTACGACGCGGCTGTCGCTGAGCTCGTTAAGGCAAAGATCGAAGGCAAGGCATTGCCGAGGAAGAAATCGCCGCCTCCCTCGAACAAGAGCGACCTATTGCAAGCACTGCGCGACAGCGCGGGGCTGGCGTCGACGAAAAAGAAGCCGAAACGTGCAGCGGCAAAAACCGGTGCCGAAGCGGAACAGCCGAAGCGAGCGGCCGCCGGCTCCAAAAAACGGGCGGCCTGATCGGAGAATGTCGTGGCGGTTCGTCCCTACTGGAAAGGCTACCTCAAGCTCTCGCTGGTCACCTGCCCCGTGCAGATGATGCCCGCGACCTCGGATAGCGAAAAGGTGCAATTCCATACGCTCAACCGCGAGAGCCACAACCGCGTCGTCAGCCACTATGTCGATGCCGTCACCGGCAAGGAGGTTAAGGAAGAAGATGAGGTGAAGGGCTACCAGCGGGGCGAGAACGACTACATCATACTCGAAGACGAGGAGCTGGAGAACGTCGCTCTGGAAAGCACGAGGACCATCGATATCGATGTCTTCTCCCCGCGCGATTCAATCGAATGGATCTGGCTCGACACGCCCTACTACCTGTCGCCAAACGATCCAGTAGGCCAGGAAGCTTTCTCGGTCATCAGGGACGCCATGGCCGCGGAGGATATGGTGGGTATCTCGCGCCTCGTCATCTCACGGCGCGAGCGCGCGGTGATGCTCGAGCCGCGTGGCAACGGCATCGTGCTTTGGACTCTGCGCTACGGCGACGAGGTCAGGGACGAGGATGCCTACTTCGGTGCGATCGACGATACACCGTCCGATTCCGAGATGATGCCGCTCATCCAGCAGTTCATTAAGAAGCAAACCCGCAATTGGGATAGCAAGCTGGTGGTCGACCCGGTCCAGGACAAACTATTGGAAATCATCGAGGCCAAGCGAAAAAAGACGAAGCGGACGGCGAAGGGGAAAGTATCTGAAGCGAAGGCCACGCCCAACAACGTCATCAACATCATGGACGCTCTGCGCAGGTCCGTCGAGGCCGATAACCGGCCGGGCAAGCGCTAGAGCCGAAAATGTGGCGATTGTCCGAATCCGCCCCGCTGCTCGCGACACTCGAGCATATGATCCAGTCTAACCGCCTGCGAAAGCGCAATCCGCGGCAACCAGACCTGCCTTTTGATCCGATGCCAACGCGGATCGAGCCCTACCTTGCCCAACTGAAGCCGAGAGCGCCGATCGGCGCCGACTGGCTTTTCGAGATCAAATGGGATGGATACCGCCTCGCAGTTCACATTGATCCCAATGCTGTTCGCGTCATCACCCGCGGCGGGCATGACTGGACGCATCGATTTCCCTCAATCACAGA
>NZ_JBFUKO010000643.1:0-2933 GCF_056400805.1 Aminobacter sp. P4_H6_2 | reverse complement strand
GCTCAGGCAGAGCGTCAGCCAGACGATCGAAATGGCGGTGACGGATGGCCTGACGGGGCTGCACAACCGGCGTTATCTCGACAGCCACCTGCCGCGCCTTGTCGAGCGCGCGGCTGGGCGTCGCAGGCCGCTTTCTCTGATGATCACCGATCTCGACCGCTTCAAGCGGATCAACGATACCTTTGGTCATGACGGCGGCGACGAGGTGCTGCGTGAGTTCGCGCGGCGCCTGAAGAAAAGCGTTCGCGGCATTGATCTAGCTTGCAGATTTGGCGGCGAAGAGTTCGTCATCGTGATGCCGGACACGGAAGCAGCGCTTGCTGAAATGGTTGCCGAGCGCATCCGCGCGGAGGTCGCAAAGACGCCGTTTGCGATCGGCGGCGCCGAGATGGGGGTGTCGGTGACGGTCAGCGTCGGCGTGTCGTCGCTCTTGCCCGAAGGCGATACCGTTTCTGGGCTGATGAAGCGTGCGGACCTCGCGCTTTACGATGCCAAAACACGCGGCCGCAACCGCGTGGTCGCGCGCGCCGCCTGACCGTGAATCGCGTTAAGCTACTCCATGAGGTTAAGCTAAATTATTTACCTTAACCCAAGTGACTGGGTAGCCGTGGTTAAGAAAGTGTTGATCTTCAAGCAATCTTGGGCGACTGTGGCGTGGAGAAGAAGGACGGGCGTCGGCACGAGGATCATAGGCCGGAGAGCCCAATTCATACCCCATGATGCTCAGGTCCGCCGCATCTCCTGGGTCCGTGGGGTCGGCCGGTCGGCACTGGCACATAGTGGCCTCCTCGTACCGCTGCCAGACGCCGACCGGCCCCCTTATCTCTATTTAAAACAAATCAATTTCCTACCGTAGTTTCACCGGCTTGAGACATCCGGAGGATTCGGATTAGCTGGGTTCATGCGTTTTTTAGCTACACTCCTGTTTCTGCTGTTTTCTCCAGCCGCCTTCGCGCAGGAATGCGTTGTGTTGCTGCATGGCCTGTCACGCAGCGACACGTCCTTTCTGCTGATGGAAGAGACATTGGGCGCCTTCGACTATGCCGTCGTCAACGACACCTATCCTTCGACCGAAGCCCCGATCGACAAGCTTATCGCTTACGTCGATGCATCTGTGGCGAAATGCGGGAAGGCCAGCAAAGTCAATTTCGTGACCCATTCGATGGGCGGCATACTGGTGCGGGCTTGGCTGATGCAGAACCGTCCCGAAAATCTTGGCCGCGTCGTCATGCTCGGGCCGCCCAATCACGGCTCAGAAGTGGTGGACACGTTCGGGAGCCTCAGGCTCTTCGAAATGGTCAACGGGCCGGCAGGGGTCCAGCTCGGCACCGGGCCGGACAGTCTTCCCAACAGGCTTGATGCTGCCGATTATGAGCTCGGCATCATCGCCGGCGACCGCTCGATCAATCCGATCCTGTCGGGCATGTTCAAAGGCCCGAACGACGGCAAGGTTTCGGTCGCAAGCACCAAGCTTGAAGGCATGAGAGACCACATCGTCCTGCCGACGACGCACACCTTCATGATGAACAATCCGCTGGTGATCGCGCAGACGCTGAACTTCCTCCGCCATGGACGGTTCGATCACGACTTGACGCTTCGGGAATTGTTGCGTCGCGTGTTCGGAAACTGAACCCGTTGGTGCTGCCTATCCTCAGCACTGGGGCCGCGTAACACGTCCGGATGGGCCCTTGTCCACGAAGGGCTCAAGGAGAAATCATGCTTCGTTATATTGCCATCTTTGCCTTGATTGCCGCCTTGGCTACCGTTGCGATGTCGTTCTACCAGCCGCCCATGCGACTGATGCCGGCACCTGCCGTGTTCGTCGATGGCCCGTCGAATGCCTTTTCAGCCAATTCGTCTTTGACGCCCGATCCCCGGATCGAGCTGTTTTATGCCACCAACCGGCTGCCGGTCGGTCCCCGTGACAGCCGCCTTTATGCCGTCGTGCCCGGTCGCGACCTTCATACTGGCGTGGCCACGGTGCGCATTGGCCGGGAGGGCACGACCTGGGACAAGATCTACGCGTGGTCCACCGGCGCCAGCGAGGATCGGCGGCCATTCCTGCATCTCGAAAACATGAATGAACAAGCCACGATCGAAGACGCCGATCCGTTGTCACCTGAAGCCCGGGCGTGGTTCGCGCAGATCAACGAAGCGCTCAAGAACAGCCGCGACAAGGATATCATCGTCTACGTGCACGGTGCCAACACGACCGTCGAGCGCGCTGCCGGCCAAGCTGCACAGCTTCACCATTTCACCGGGCGCAATTCGGTGGTGGTGCTGTTTGTCTGGCCCACGGCCGAGAATTTCCTGCGCTATTCCAGGGACATGGTAACCGCCTTTGGCGCCGCACCGCATCTGGCAAAGCTGGTCGAGCTTTTGTCGCAAAATACCGACGCCAGGAATGTCAACGTCTTCACCTATAGCGCCGGCGCCACCGTGGGCAGCGATGCGCTGGCGATCGTCGGTCGCGATGCGCAGCAGCCGGGAGCGCAAGCCACGCGGCTCGGCGAAGTCTATCACGCCGCACCGGATGCCGACTTCCGCGGGTTCGTCGACGATATGCGCGACTATGCCGGCATGGCCGAGCGGGTGACAGTGGCCGTCAATCTGAATGACAGCGCGCTCAGGCTGTCACAGGTGATCAACCGTGCTTCGCGGGCCGGCCGGCCGGATATGAGGGAGCTGGATCCCGAAGCGTCGCGCTGGCTGCTGGACGCAACCAAATCATATGGCCTCGAACTGTTACGGGTGCGGCCGGAAAACATTCCCGGCCTGTCGAACCGTTCGCATACGTTCTGGTACGACGATCCGTGGGTGAGCAGCGACGTGCTGATCACTTTGCTCTTCCACCTGCCTGCGAGCGAACGCGGATTGGGCGCCGGCGAGGCGCCTTCCGGGTCTCACTATTGGACGTTCACGCCGGACTATCC
>NZ_JBFUKO010000642.1:0-2944 GCF_056400805.1 Aminobacter sp. P4_H6_2 | reverse complement strand
CCCTGAGCCTACTCGCCACGGCAGGGTCCTGGCGCAGGATCGCGAGCGTCTGGGCGAGGCGGCGACTTGGCGTGGTGTCCACCGGCAGGCCGTCGACGGATATCGCGCCGCTCTGCAGAGGCTGCAGCCGCGCGATCAGCGACAAAAGGCTCGATTTGCCGGCACCATTGGGTCCGACAAGTGCCGTCACTCCGCCCTTGGGCATGGTCAGCGAAACATCGCTCAGGATTTGCGTGTCGCCATATCTAAGCGAAACATTCTTGATCTCGATCATCGCTTGCTCGTTGTGATCAGCATGGCCAGGAACACCAGTCCCCCTACGAATTCGATGACGACACCCAGTGTCGAGGCGCCCCCCAGCACATGCTGAAGCAGCATCTGGCCGCCAAGCAGCACGATGATCGCCGTAAGCATCGCTGCGGGCAGCAAAAGGTGATGACGCCGGCTGTTGATGATGCGCTCGGCGAGCGCAACCACCAGCAATCCAAAGAAGGTGACGGGGCCGACCAGGGCCGTCGATACAGCTACGAGTGCCGCGACAAGCATCAAGAGGCCGGTCAGCGCCCGGGTCCAGTTGACGCCGAGCCCGATTGCACTGTCGGAACCAAGCGCCAGCACATCGAGCAGATGACGCTTTCGCCAGGTGATCACTGTGGCGATCACCGTGACGACAAGGCTGATGACCATCAGGTCGGGGCGCACGGTGTTGAAATTGGCGAAGCTCGCGCCCTGAACCACGGCGAATTCATTGGGGTCGATGAGGCGCGCAATCAGCGAAGCGAGGCTGCGAAACAGCACCCCGAGCACGACCCCGGTCAAAAGCAGCAGCCCGACGTCGAAGCGCCGCCTGAGCATGGGCATGAACAGCAGCAACGCCATGGCCATCATCAGGCAGGCTTCTCCGGCGAATTTCATGCGTGGGTCGAGCGCGACAAATCCGACTCTGCCAAGCGCCACGACCAGAACCATCTGGCCGAACAGGTAAAGCGCATCGAGCCCCATGATCTGCGGCGTCAGCACCCGGTTTGCCGTCACTGTCTGGAACACCACGGTCGAGACGGCGATCGCCACGCCGACCTGCACCAGCGTGAGCAGCCGCAATGTGCGTAGCTCGAGCGCGAAGGCGATGTTGCCGCGCAGCCCGACGGTCATGAAGGCGACGGCCGCAGTAAGGGCCAGCGCGCCAAGTATCCACAATCGCTTGTCAGGCACGCGCAGTCCGCCCAAACAGGATCCACAGGAACAGCCCCGAACCGACCACGCCGAGAACCGTGCCGACAGGGATTTCGTAGGGGTAGCGGATGACGCGGCCAACGATGTCGCAAGCGAGCACCAGTGCCGCGCCTGAAATCGCGACCCAGGGCAGGGCGCTCCTCAGATTGTCGCCCATCAGCCGGGAGATGAGATTAGGCACCACAAGGCCGACAAACGGAATCATGCCGACCACGACCACGGCCAAGGACGAGATCACTGCGACCATGACCAGCCCGAGCTGGACGATGCGCTGATAGTTGAGCCCAAGCCCGACGCTGACCTCGCGCCCCATCGACACGATGGTCAGCCGGTCGGCGATCCACCAGGCAAGCGCGACCATCGCCGCCAGAATCCACAAAAGCTCGTAGCGCCCGCGCAGCACGCCGGAGAATTCGCCGTTGGTCCAGATATCGACATATTGCAGCAGGTCCGCCTGCCAGGCGATGAAGGTCACGGCAGCACCTATGACGCCGCCATAGACAAGGCCAAATAGCGGAATGAGGAAGGGCTGCGTCGGCGGCAGCCGGTGGGCGATGGACAGGAAAACGGAGGTTCCGGCGAGCGCTGTGGCACTTGCGGCAAGTGTCTTGACGCCGATCGACGCCGACGGAAACAGCATCGTCACCGCCAGGATGCCAAGTGCTGCACTTTGGCCAGTTCCCGTCATCGTCGGTTCGACAAACCGGTTGCGCGCGAGGATCTGCAAGACGAGGCCGGCAATCGCCAGCCCCGCGCCGACGAGAACCGCCGCCAGCGTCCGGGGCAGGCGGCTGACCAGAAGCAGTTCAAGCGCCCCTGCATCGGAAAAGTCCTTGCCGAGTGAAAAATCATCGACACCGACACCGAGGCTCAGCGCGAAAAGCCCGACCAGGCTGGTGGCGACCACCAGCCTGGCATAGGGCATTGCCAGTGTCATCACTGCGCCTTGGCGAAGGCTTCTTCGATTGTCTTGAGGACTCTATGGGTGGACTGAACACCGCCTGCAGCGATGTAGAAGTCGGATGAAGGCAGGTAGATCACCTGGCCCTTTTTCCAGGCGGTGGTCTGGGCAACCAGCTCGTTGTCGAGCGTCGCCTTCGCGCCTTGCTCGCCGGAACCGATTGCCGCTGCGCGGTCGAGCACAAGAAGCCAATCAGGATTGGCCTTGCTGATGAATTCAAACGCGATGGCCTCGCCATGGTTGGCCGCCTCGACATTGGCTACCGCGGGCTCGAGTTCGAGCGTCTTATGCAGCCAGCCGAAACGCGAGCCGGGGCCATAGGCGGTGATCTTGGGGCCGTTGGTCATCAGGATCAGGGCCTTGCCCTTGCCTTTCACGGCCTGCCGGGCGGCTTCAACGGCAGCGTCAAGTTCCTTGCCAGCAGCGGCGGCTTCATCGGCCTTGGCGAAGAGTGCCCCATAGGCCACAAGCCGCTCTTTGGCCTGGGCAACAAGGTCGTCGCCATTCATCGTCATGTCGATGGTGGGGGCAACGCGAGCGGTCGCTTCGGCCTTTGCCGACGAACGTCCGCCGACGATCACAAGGTCAGGCGCAAGTGCGTTCAGCGCCTCGAGGTCAGGCTCGAAAAGCGTGCCGACGACCGTAGCGCCCTTGGCGACATCGGCAAGTTCAGGCACGAACAGCTTGTTGGGGACGCCGACAGGCTGGATGCCGAGGCGGTTGAGCGTGT
Source organism: Aminobacter sp. P4_H6_2 (assembly GCF_056400805.1). NCBI lineage: Bacteria > Pseudomonadati > Pseudomonadota > Alphaproteobacteria > Hyphomicrobiales > Phyllobacteriaceae > Aminobacter > Aminobacter sp. P4_H6_2. Next base: position 20 of record NZ_JBFUKO010000642.1, on the reverse strand, counting down.
CGATGGCGGCGATGTCGTAG
>NZ_JBFUKO010000641.1:0-2952 GCF_056400805.1 Aminobacter sp. P4_H6_2 | reverse complement strand
CGCTCGACCTTGATGCCATCATGGCCCTCGCCACACCGCTCTCGCCCGGCTGTGGCGACCAGAGCTTTGCGCTTTCGCCGCCCGGCCAGCGCATCGCCCTCGCCCAGGACGCCGCCTTCACCTTCCTCTACCCGCACGTCGCCGCCCACTGGCGCGCCGTGGGGGCTGAGCTTGTGCCGTTCTCGCCGCTCGCCGACCAGGCGCCAGACGCTTCCTGCGACGTCTGCTGGTTGCCCGGCGGTTATCCCGAACTGCACCCCGGCCGGCTCGCCGCGGCACAAAGTTTCCTCTCGGGCACACGCCACTTCGCCGAGACCAAGCCGGTCCATGGCGAGTGCGGTGGCTTCATGGTGCTTGGCGAAACCATCGAAGACGCCGATGGCGCGACCCACCCGATGCTCGGCCTGCTCGGCCATGCCACCAGCTTCGCCAAGCGCAAGATGAATCTTGGCTATCGCCAGGCGCGCCTCGCCGCACCGTGCCCGCTGGGTGAAGCCGGCGACGCCATCCGTGGCCACGAGTTCCACTACGCCCAGACGGTCAAGAAAGGCGAGGACTTGCCGCTCGGCGACATCGCCGACGGCCAGGGCAATCCAATCGGCACGTTCGGTGGCCGACGCGGCTACGTCACTGGTACTTTCTTCCACGCCATAGCGAGGGCCTGAGATGGCCCCGCCGGCGACAATCTTCGACGACTTCCGCATCGGACTGGTCTTCTTCACGCGCCTGCCGCTGGCACATTTCGAAGTGCGCGACCGCACACTGGCCGACGCCATCTGGACCGCACCGCTGGCCGGGCTGGTCGTCGCCGCTGTCGCATGGCTCGCTTACGCCGTCGCTACGCTGCTCGGCCTTTCGCCCAGCCTCGCCGCAGCCCTTGCCTTGACAGCTGGAATGCTCATCACCGGCTGCCTGCATGAGGACGGGCTGTCCGACACTGCGGACGGCTTCGGCGGCGGTCGCACGCGCGAGCGCAAGCTCAAGATCATGCGCGACAGCCGCATCGGCACCTATGGCGCCTGCGCATTGGCGCTGTCGATCCTCGCGCGCTGGAGCGCGATATCGGAACTGACCACGCTCGGCCACGTCTTTATTGGCCTCGTCGTCGCCCATGTCGCCTCGCGCGCACTCATCCCCACCTTCATGCAGATGTTGCCACAGGCACGCATCGACGGCCTGTCGGCCGGTGTCGGCACGCTGTCCGACAGTGTTGTCCTGACTGCCCTCGCCGTCGGCGCTGTGGCGTTGCTGCTGCTCGGCCTCCAGGGCGCGGTCGTCGCTGCCTTTTGCCTGGCACTGCTGTTTGTCGCATTTCGAAAACTCTGCCTCGCCCAGATTGGCGGCCAGAGCGGCGACACCATCGGCGCCATCCAGCAGCTCGCCGAGATCACGTTGCTTTTCGCCGCTTCCGCCATCCTGGCTTGATTCATATCAGGAGTATTCGCAGCCATGGCCTTCAAATCGCTCGATGAATTGCGCGCAGCCTGCCTTGACCTACCGGCTGGCAGCGATGCCGCGGCAGACGCAGTCGCGCGCCGCCAGGATACGCTGACCAAGCCGCGCGGCAGTCTGGGCAAGCTCGAAACCATCGCCGCTTGGCTGGCGCGCTGGCAGGGTCGCGACATGCCCAGCCTCGACAGGGTCAAGGTCATTGTCTTTGCCGGCAACCATGGCGTGACCGCCCAAGGCGTGTCGGCCTATCCCTCCGAAGTAACGGTTCAGATGGTGGCGAATTTTGCTGGCGGCGGTGCCGCCATCAATCAGCTCGCCCGCCTTGCCGGTGCCGAGCTGTCGGTGATCCCGCTCGACCTCAACCACCCCACCGGCGACTTCACGCAAGACGTTGCGATGAACGAGGCGGAGTTCCTCGCCGCCGTCGCCACCGGCTATGAAGCGGTCGACGAGGACCTCGACCTGATCTGCTTCGGCGAAATGGGCATCGGCAACACGACCCCTGCTGCGGCAATAGCCGCGGCACTCTTCGGCGGCACAGGCTGCGATTGGGCCGGCCGTGGCACAGGCGTCGACGATTCGGGCCTGTCGCGCAAATTCGCCGCTATCGACGCTGGCCTTGCTCGCCACGCCGCGAGCCTCGCCGATCCGTTAGCTGTTGCCGCAGCACTCGGTGGCCGCGAACTCGCCGCAATCCTGGGCGCCACGCTCGCCGCGCGTCACCTTGGCGTGCCCGTCCTGCTTGATGGTTTTGTCGTCACCGCAGCTGCTGCTCCGCTCGCGAAATTGCACCCCCAGGGCCTTGCCCACACCCTATCCGCCCATGTCTCCGCCGAAGCCGGTCACCGCCAGCTTCTCGAAGCGCTTTCGCTTTCGCCCCTGCTCGATATGGGCATGCGGCTTGGTGAAGGCTCGGGCGCTTGCCTTGCGGTCAACATCGTGCGCTCAGCGCTCGAATGCCACGCCCGCATGGCGAGTTTTGCCGAAGCAGGCGTCACCGACAAATAGTCGGGATTTTTCGGTTCGACAGGGACACGACTGTCGGGCCGGAAAATGATTTCTTCTGCAATGCCAAAAGTAGACAAAAAATCTCCATCCCGTAGCAGAGGCAACTTGCCTCTGCCTCCCGCGAACGCAACCTCCCGACTATCTTGCGGCCTACTTTAGCCATTTGCCGCTTGTCTCAGGAGAATGCCCCCATGAAACGCTTTCTACTCGTTGGCGTCGCCCTCGCCGCGCTCCTCGCCGGCCCGCTGCAGGCCAATGCCGCAGACAAGCTGCTCAATGCCTCCTATGATGTCGCCCGCGAGCTTTTCGCCGCCGAGAACGCGGCGTTCATCGCCAAGAACCCCGGCGTCACCGTCGACCAGTCACATGCCGGCACCTCCAAGCAGGCGCGCGCCATCGTCGAGGGGCTTGAGGCAGACGTCGTCACCTTCAATCAGGTCACCGACATCGAGTTCCTGGTCAAGAACGGCTTCGTTTCCGACGACTGGAAGA
>NZ_JBFUKO010000640.1:0-2954 GCF_056400805.1 Aminobacter sp. P4_H6_2 | reverse complement strand
AGGTTGCTGTGCGCAATTCGCTTTCGCTGCGGTTTTCGACGATCATGACGTAGAATTGGCGCGGCAGCATGATGATCGCAAAGCCGCTGATGATGGTCACCACCAGCCATGTGCCAAGCGAGGTGCTGTAGCCCATGGCGTCGCCGACCTGTTCGGTGGCGGCGAAGCTCTCCAGCATGTCGCCGGGACCGTCGAATAGGGAGAAGGTGACGAACAGCCCAACCGCGAGGAACGCGACCAGCTTGACGATCGACTCGACCGCGACTGCCAGCACCAGTCCATTCTGATGCTCGGTGGCGTCGGCATGGCGGGTGCCGAACAAGGTGGCAAACAGGGCAAGCAGCAATGCCACGACCAGCGAGATGTCGCTGATGAAGGGGTCGAAGGAGGGTGGGAAGCCGGTGTAGTGCTCGACCATCAGGCTGACCGAACCGGAGATCGCCTTGAGCTGGAGCGCTATGTAAGGGATGGCGCCGACAGTGGCGATCAAGGTTGCGATGGAGGCGACGGCGAAACTCTTGCCGTAGCGCGCGCCCAAAAAGTCGGCGATCGAGGTGATCTTTTCGGCCTTGGCCAGCTTGATGATGCGGCTGAGCAGCGGGAAGCCGAACATGAAGACCAGAACCGGGCCGATATAGATGGCGAGGAATTCGAGCCCGCGCTCGGAGGCGAGCCCGACCGAGCCGAAGAAGGTCCAGGACGTGCAGTAGATGGCAAGGCTGAGCGCATAGATGAACGGGCGTGGCCGGCCTGGACCCAGGCTCGCGGTCCTGCGGTCGCCGATGCTCGCGATGGCGAACAAAAACGTGACATAGGCAATGGCGATGAAGACGACGGCCAGGCCCTGCACTGCTAATTCTCGCTCCCTTGGAAGACCTATCGCCTCCAAGGTGAGGCAATCACAGCTTGGCGGGCAAGTCTATTATCCTTGTCTCCTACATGCAGCCGGAAGGTTGCAGGACGCGGCCATTGTGGGCGACCATATTGGCGGGTTTTGCAACCGACAGTTTTTGTTATTGTGGCAGCAATTGGCGGCAGGCAGGGTGTCGCGATTCGCCGTCTCGCAGATCACGACAAGGAGAGTTCTATGCTCAAGGAATTCCAGGAGTTCATTTCCAAAGGCAATGTGATGGATCTCGCCGTCGGCGTGATCATCGGTGGCGCCTTCGGGCTGATCGTTTCGTCGCTGGTGGCCGATATCATCATGCCGATCGTTGGCGCGGTCTTCGGCGGCTTCGATTTCTCCAACTACTTCCTGCCGCTGTCGTCTTCGGTCACTGCCACGAACCTTGTGGAAGCCAAGAAGCAGGGCGCAGTCTTCGCCTATGGCAACTTCTTCACGGTGGTCATCAACTTCGCCATCCTGGCCTGGATCATCTTCCTGATGGTCAAGGGCGTGAACACCTTGCGCCGCAAGCTGGAATCGGAAAAGGCAGCGGAGCCGGCCGCGACGCCCGCTGACGTCGTGCTGCTCACCGAGATCCGCGATCTGCTTGCCAAGAAGTAACGGTTGAGCCGTTATCTGGCTGGCATGCTGAAAAACCCCCGGCTGGCTGGACCGCCGGGGGTTCTTTCGTTGGAGCGGGCGCGCTAGGACTTGCAGCCGAAACAGACATTCAACCTGGGATGATCATGAGCCTTATAGATATGGTTCGCGCCGAGGCCCGCCTCGCGCCCGTCAGCGGCATCGAGGCGGTGGCAAATTACGGGCGCGACCGCGCTGGCCTCATTCCGCTGTGGGCCGGCGAAGGCGACATGCCGACGCCCGACTTCATCAGCTCGGCCGCAGCGCGTGGCCTCGCCAATGGCGAAACCTTCTACACCTGGCAGGCCGGCATCCCTGAACTGCGGCAAGCACTCGCCCGCTATCACAAGCGCCATTTCGGCATGGACTTTGCCGAGGACGAATTCATCGTCACCATCGGCGGCATGCAGGCGATCACCATGGCGCTGCAAGTGGCGGTGGGTGCTGGCGATGAAGCGCTCTATCTCGCGCCGGCCTGGCCAAACTTCGCTGGTGCGGCGGTGGTTGCCGGCGTCAAGCCGGTGCCGGTGCTGCTCGACATGGCCGACAATGGCTGGAGCTGCGATATCGAAAAGATCGCCGCCGCCATTACCCCGCGCACCAAGGCGATCTTCGTCAACACGCCGTCCAACCCGACCGGCTGGACCGCCGATCGCGAGACGCTGAAGGCCATCTTGGATCTGGCGCGCAAGAACAACCTCTGGATCATCGCCGACGAGATTTATGCGCTGTTTCATTTCGGCGGGCACCGCGCGGCCTCGTTCATGGACATCATGGATCCGGAAGACAAGATCCTGTTCGTCAACACCTTCTCCAAGAACTGGGCGATGACTGGCTGGCGCGTTGGCTGGCTGCGTTCGCATCCTTCGCTCAGCCGCACCTTCGAAAACCTCGTCCAGTATTCGACGTCGGGCGTGGCGCAGTTCATGCAGCGCGGCGCGATCGCAGCCCTCGACGAAGGCGACGATTTCATCGCCTCGCAGGTCGAACGTGCCCAGCAGGCGCGCGATATCGTCTGCAAGGTCCTGGGCGATACCGGCAAAGCCCGCTTCAGCGTGCCGCCGGGTGCATTCTACCTGTTCTTTTCCGTGGACGGCATGAAGGACGCCGAGGCGGCCGCCTTCGACATCGTCGACAAGGCTGCCGTTGGCGTTGCGCCCGGAACGGCATTCTGCGCCGGTGGAGAGGGCTTTCTGCGCTTGTGCTTCCACCGCCGCCTCGACCAGGTCGAGGAAGCTTCGCACCGGCTGGCGAAGTGGATCAACGCGCGGTAGGCGGATAGGTCGCTGACGAAGCGGCGGCGAAGGATTGCCACGAAGTGCGTCCTTCGAGGCTCGCCCGCCGACTTTTACTCTAGCTTTACAATGCTGTAGCTGGCTCGCACCTCAGGATGAGGACCATTGGCGCCAACAGTCCTCATCCTGAGGTG
>NZ_JBFUKO010000639.1:0-2970 GCF_056400805.1 Aminobacter sp. P4_H6_2 | reverse complement strand
CATTGATGCCAATCCTCCCAGTTTCGGATGACCCATGCGCTGCCAAACAAGGTCGGCTGGAAAGTGAGGTTGTAGAACCGGCGCACGTTCAAATCCCAGGTCGACGCGGTGGCGGTAAAAAGCTGAAGTGCGGAGGCGCGAAAGCAGTCGTCCCACGCCGAATGTATGTCTCGGCTGGCCCGTCATCACCTTTGTCACTACAGCAATGTCCTCCTCCTTCGTGCCGCCAAAGCGACCGATCCATCGAGGATCCAGCACGATCACCTTGCGGTCGGCTTTGCGGCGATGCGCGATCATCATCAGTGCGATCTCGGAGGACGGATCAAGCACCACCAGGCCGCCGCCCGTTTCAGCGCGGTTGGGATCGCACCGACGGGGTCTTGAAGCCGCCTGTCCGACAAAGAAGATGCCAGCCGGACGCACCTAACGAGCTGTCGAAACAGAAGAACAGCGAGCCGCCAGCAACTCGGCTTCGTCGCTCTCCATCTCACCCAGTCCGGCCCGGAGTGCCATCCGCCCGATGCGCTCTGCCTTGCGCGTTTCCGCTTGTCTCAATTGCTCCTGCAGTCGGGCGATTTCTTGCCTGATTTTCGATGAGGGTTTTTTCATTCCAGATGAGCCTTCCTTGTCTGGCTTGAGCCAAACGCCAAACAAGGATCGACGGGGASGGTGCGAAGCGCATYCCCGTTTATTCTCCAGTCGGCGGWGCCGACGCTCTCAACGATGATCCCGCCGTTCCGAAGGAGCGGTCCAAGGGCGCAATTATACGTCGCTGWCGCGACGCCTTGCTCAACGGCCTGTCCGGCCAGCCGCTCCTGACGAACGCACGCGTGTCCGTTCGCTCMRGGAGCAATCTCTGCCGTGACTGTCCCTCAYTTCTCCGTCAGCATCGTCAGCCGCGGCGACGGCCGCAGCGCGGTGCTGTCGGCCGCCTATCGCCATTGCGCCAAGATGGAGTACGAACGCGAAGCGCGCTCGGTCGATTACACCCGCAAGCARGGGCTWCTKCACGAGGAGTTTTYGGCGCCASCYRATGCGCCRCAATGGCTGCGCAGCCTCATTGCCGATCACTCGGTGGCAGGTGCTGCGGAAGYCTTCTGGAACAAGGTYGAGGCTTGCGAGAAACGCGCGGATGCCCAGCTTGCCAAGGACATCACCATTGCCTTGCCGCTGGAGCTGTCGTCCGAGCARAACATCGCACTGGTCCGYGATTTCGTCGARCGACACATCCTCGCCAAGGGCATGGTTGCGGACTGGGTCTATCATGACGCGCCGGGCAATCCGCATGTCCATCTGATGATGACGCTGCGACCGCTGACCGAAGRCGGGTTCGGSGCCAAGAAGATTGCCGTCATCGGGRAGAAKGGCGAGGTCTTGCGCAACACCGCCGGCAAGATCGTTTATGAGCTATGGGCAGGCGGGATCAACGACTTTRCTGCGCTTCGCGATGGCTGGTTCGAGACGCAGAACCAGCATCTGGCGCTTGGCGGCATCGATCTGCGCGTWGATGGCCGCTCTTATGCCGAGCGCGGCATCGACATCGTGCCGACCATCCATATCGGCGTCGGCGCCAAGGCGATCCAGCGYAAATCCGAAAGCGAAGGTCAAAAGCCCTCGCTTGARCGGATCGATCTGTTCGAGGCSCAGCGCAAGGAGAATACACGCCGGTTYYTMAARCGGCCSGAGATCGTGCTCGATATGATCTCTTCGGAAAGAAGCGTCTTCGACGAACGCGATATCGCCAAGATCCTGCATCGTTATGTCGACGATGCCGCCACGTTCCAGCATCTGCTGGTGCGGGTTCTGCAGAGCCCCGAGGCATTGCGCATCGAGCGCGACGGCGTCGACCTTGCGACAGGAGAGAAGRYCCGAGCGCGCTACACAACGCGYGAGYTGATCCGCATCGAAGCCAAGATGGCAACGCAATCGATCTGGCTKTCGCRGCGCGCAACRCATGGCGTTCGAGAKRARGTGCTGGRCAGCGTCTTGGCRCGTCATTTGCAGCTGTCGCTGGAGCAGCGTGTCGCCATCGAGCATGTGACGGGGGCCGCGCGGATCGCAGCTGTCGTTGGCCGTGCCGGCGCGGGCAAGACCACGATGATGAAGGCCGCCCGTGAGGCGTGGGAACTGGCCGGYTATCGSGTTGTCGGTGCAGCCCTYGCCGGCAAGGCRGCRGARGGCCTKGAGAARGAAGCGGGYATTGTCAGCCGCACGCTGGCGKCGTGGGAACTGCGCTGGAAACAAGACAGGGACAGTCTCGATGAAAGGACGGTGTTTGTTCTCGACGAGGCYGGCATGGTTGCYTCGAAGCAGATGGCGCTGGTCGTTGAAGCGGCAACCAGGGCAGGCGCAAAGCTGGTGCTGGTTGGCGATCCCGACCAACTCCAGCCAATCGAGGCGGGTGCTGCGTTTCGGGCGATCGTTGACCGCATCGGTTACGCCGAACTCGAAACGATCTATCGCCAGCGCGAGGAATGGATGAGGACCGCTTCGCTCGATCTGGCGCGCGGCCGTGTCGGTGAAGCAATCTCCGCTTATCGCCAGCAGGGCAGAGTGCTTGGGTCGGACTTGAAGGCGCAGGCGATCGACAGTCTGATTGCCGACTGGAACAGCGACTACGATCCGACGAAGACAACACTTATCCTTGCACACCTTCGGCGTGACGTTCGCATGCTCAACAGCCGCGCGCGCRAACAGCTCGTGGAGCGTGGGATCGTCGGCGTAGGACATGCCTTCCGCACCGCAGATGGACTTCGTCACTTCGACGCCGGTGACCAGATCGTCTTCTTGAAGAACGAGACCTCGCTTGGCGTGAAAAACGGCATGATCGGCCGTGTCGTCGAGGCGGCATCAAACAGGATCGTCGCTGCCATCGGCGAGGGCGAACATCGTCGGCTGGTCAGGGTCGAGCAGCGTTTCTACCCCAAGGTTGATCATGGCTATGCAACGACGATCCACAAGTCTCAAGGG
>NZ_JBFUKO010000638.1:0-2972 GCF_056400805.1 Aminobacter sp. P4_H6_2 | reverse complement strand
CTCCGTATCCCACCGCTCCTTTCAGCACGCTCTATCTATTTGGACGCAGGCAGGACATAGGGTTCCAGCAGCCCATCAACAACAGCCCGCGCCAGCGCCATCACGTCCGTTTCTGGGCGCTGAACCTCGCCCACTCCGAGGACGATATGACAGAAGCAAGCTTCTGGTTGAATACGGATAAGCCGCCGACCGATCAGCACGTACTGTGGGTCGGGGCCGGCACCAGGGACACTGGAATATCACTAGCCCGACTGACACTCCAAGTGACACATGCTACCGATTCAGACACAAATGCAGAACGCAATTACATTGTCACCCAGCTGAGGGAAAAAGGGGTGATCGGGGAAGTCGCATTGCACCAATCGGGTTCGATTTTGCAGACTGGAAAGGTCAACCACTACATTACAGACGGTGAGATCGCCTTCGCCAACTTGACAGAACATTGATCGAATATCTGGACCACGGTGCAGCGAAGCCAGCAGTGGGCTCGAAACCGAATGTGCGGAGAACGTCGATGAGAATGGCGCAACCAGCCACATTCTGGATTGCTGTCTCTACAGTCGCTTTGGTGACGCTGGTGCTATTGCACCAAATCCTGTTGCCGTTCGTCGTCGGCGCATTGCTCGCCTATCTGTTCGTTCCGGTGATCGACAGGTTGGAGCGGTTCGGGATCAATCGTTCCTTTGCAGCTCTTGCTGTCTTCCTGCCGCTGGTTGCGGGCTTTGTCGCCTTTCTCTTGGTGATGCTCCCGGCCGTCATTGGCGAGGCCAGATTTTTTGTTGATGAGTTTCCTCGCTACATCACACGACTGCAGTCACTCATGACCGAAGCAAACCGCCCTTGGCTGCATACTGTCATGGGCAACGAGCTTCACATCGAGCAATCGGCAGCTGATGTCGCGAGGACGATGGGCAGCGACTGGCTCGATCGCTTCCTTCGCTCGTTGTGGTCGAGCGGACTGGCCTTGATTTCCCTTCTTTCGCTACTCGTGGTCACGCCAATCATTGCCATCTATCTCGCTATTGACTGGCAACGAATGATTGCGACGGTCGATGGCTGGTTCCCCCCGGCGTACCGTGGCGATGTTCGGGCGCTTGGGCGCGAAATCCACGAAACGGTCGCGGGCTATGTGCGCGGGCAGGTCGTCATTTGTCTCACGCTTGCCGTGCTTTATGCGACAGCCCTGAAAGTGACYGGGCTCAACCATGCCATTTTGATCGGCATCAGCGCAGGCCTGATCAGTTTTGTTCCCTATCTCGGGGCCGCCACTGGTATCTTAGTATCGACGTGTGTTGCGATGGCTCAGTTCTGGCCGAATTGGGTACCCGTCGCGGTTGTGGGGGGCATCTTTATCATCGGGGAAATGCTTGCCGACTATGTGCTGTCGCCGCGCGTCATTGGTACTCGCGTCAAACTCCACCCAGTCTGGATGATGTTTGCGATGTTTGCCTTTGGATGGCTGTTCGGCTTCATCGGCGTGTTGTTGGCGATACCGATCGCGGCGTCGTTGGGCGTGATCTTGCGGTTCGCGAGGCGGCAGTCTCAGGCAAGTTCAAGTTACCACGTCTCAGACAGGGCTGGCCCGGAATGATTAAAATACCGGCATTGTAGCCGATCTGCTGCAGCGGTATCGCCGAACTGGAGGCCTATCGAAGGGCACACCAGACGAACGGGCAGCCCCAAGGCACGGAATGGAGGCGTCACGCCGCCACCGGCAAGGGCGCCTCGCCGCATACCGGGTCGCCGGCACGAGCGACGATCTCTGCGGTTACGTCATTTCCTACAGCAGTTCAGGGGCCGGCGTCAGACGGGCAGCTTTCGGTCGACAGGCCGCGAAAGCGGACCTCCAGGCGCCAAGCTTGCATTGACCTTCCTCACTTGCCTGGATGTCGGACACCGGACAAATCGTCTGGCGATGGTCAACGTCCCAATTGCAATGCGAGGCTGGCATAAAGAGCCGCCCCATACGGTATGCACGCGTCGTTGAATGCGTACGACGGATGGTGCAAGGCGTCACCGTCACCGTTACCGAGAAGAATGTAGGCACCGGGGCGCTGCTCCAGCATGAATGAAAAATCCTCAGATCCCATTTCTGCCGGAAGATTTCGGTCGACATTGAGTTCTCCGACTAGCGCGGCGGCGGCATTCGCCATGACGTCCGTTTGAACGGGGTCGTTTATGGTTGGTGCAAAGAGCAAGCGGAAGTCGAGTTCCGCGCTCGCGCCAAAACCGGATGCAACCCCTTCGACTACTCGGCGGAGCGACTGTTCGATCAAGGTGCCAACTTCCCGGCTGAAGAAACGCGCCGTTCCGGAAATGGTCACTTCATGGGGGATGACGTTGTAGGCATCTCCGCCAACGATGCGGGTCACACTTACGACCGCCGCTGAATGGGGGGACAGATTTCTTGATATGACGGACTGGAGTGCGGTAACGATATGGCAAGCGGTCAGAAACGGATCAATTCCCGCCTCGGGGTACGCGCCATGACATCCCTTACCGGTGACCTTTATATCGAAAAACCCACCGCCCGCGGCAATGGCGCCTGGAGCGATGCGAAACTGACCGACTTCTAATCCTGGCTGATTGTGCATCCCGAAAATCGCATCGCATGGAAATCGTTCAAAAAGACCGTCTTCCAGCATGGCTAGCGCGCCGCCGCACCCTTCCTCTCCAGGCTGGAATATGAAGTTGATCGTTCCGTTGAAATTCCTGGCCTCGGCAAGATAGCGTGCGGCACCCAGCAGCATGGTGGTGTGACCGTCATGCCCACAAGCATGCATTCGACCCGGGGTCTTGGATCGAAACGGCAGGTTCGACATCTCGGTCATGGGAAGCGCGTCCATGTCGGCACGGAGGCCGATCGACCCCGACCCGTTGCCTGATCTCAATACGCCAACGACTCCCGTGCCACCGACCCCGCGGTGCACCTCAATGCCGATGCCTTCCAGGTATTTTGCAACGATTTCCGC
>NZ_JBFUKO010000637.1:0-2978 GCF_056400805.1 Aminobacter sp. P4_H6_2 | reverse complement strand
GGCGACTGCCGATGTCGCGGCTGATCTGCCCCACCCACACCTGCCTGCCCTGATAGCGCATCGGGCTCAGCCAAAGTCGCAGGTGGTTGCGCTGGTGGATGTTGTCGCGGGCCTTTTGCAACGCCAGGTCTTGCGCCCTGCCGAACATGTAAAGGTCACCCACCGGTGCGTACGCATAACGCTCGCCGGCGAGGGCGGCCGTCACCATCTTGTTGATGGAGCCTAGCCATTTCTGCTCGGTTGGGCGCCAGCCGCGACGCGCGAACGCGGGAAAGGCGTCGTCGAGGCCGCCCACCACCACCAGATTGAGCGGATCGCCGTTCTTCAAGCCGTTCTTGTTCGTGACACAGCAAGGCAGCGCTTCGAGCGCCGTGCGAAATGAGGCTTCATCGATGTAGTTCCGGATCTCTTCAGGCGGATAGATATCCCTCCGGAAGACTTCGCTCATGCGATAGTCGGCACGAAAGCCGGGCACGACGGAAAGGATCGTGAAGGTTCTCGCCCGACCACTCGAGACCAGGTCGATCTGCACGAACTTAAATCCCTCGTCGCGGGTCGTTAGCACGAACCCTGAATTTGTGGTGCCAGGAAGGACCGGGTTGCGGAAGGCCAGTTTGCGAAAGCGCCGGTCAAGCTCCGCTTTCTGGTCCGGTGACTTGCCCGATGCCACCGTTTCGGACGCTTCGGAAGCGGGAAAGAAATTCGGATCGAGTCCCGGAGAGAGCAGATAGTAGGCGCGGTCTTCGCGATTTTCGACTTCAATCCAGACGGGCTGGATTGATCGCGTTGCAAGCGGCACGCCATACACTGTGGTGCTTTCATCGGCCGAGAGCACCGCAGCCGATACCCGCAGGTCACCTTCCATGCGCGTAGCGGCCCGGCTCTTGTAGTCGAGACCTGTTGCCGGGGGCGTCGAAGAGCAGCCGACAAGCGCAAGGGCGATAGCTCCGAGGGCTTGACTGACGATGCGGCTCATCTCGTTGAACGTTGCGTGCGCAGTCGAACGAGCATTCCGCGGGTGGGTGCGCTCATTACACCTTCTCTTTCTCCGCAGTTACCTTGGCAGCTTGCGGGTCCAGCAACCCCGTGACGGAGCCTATCTTGTCCTGAACCGGCCTAAACCAACAGAGAAGATTCGTCCGCCGCAATACTGGCCTCGCGGAAATGGGACGGAGTGTTGCCGCAGAGAGACATTGTGGCGTTCGCGCCGAAAAAAGACCAGCCCCCCGGTAAAGTTGGAGGATTGGCGTCGATATTACAATGAGGTTCGTCCCCCAGCGCGACCGGATATAATGTCCCGCTCGCATTGCATAATCCCGGAGGCGCTGCCACCCCGTCACCGTGTTATGGATGATCAATATTTTTTTCACGTAGGGCTCTGGGGTCTGGGGTTGCCTCCGAGGGCGCGAGGGCGACGCGGTCACCGCCTGCAAGGTCTGCATGACGAGACATTTGGACTGATGCCGATGCAGCGAGCCAAGCGGCAGGCCATAATGCATAGCTATCTCCCACAGCGTCGCGGAACCGAGCAACGTCCTGTTGATGATCTTGCTTCTGGTGTTCGGGCAGATCTGGCAGCGGCGTCCCACGCGATACCCTCCTGACCTATTTTCCGCTGTTTGAAGACCCTTCGGAAACATCGGAAGCCTCCCCTGAAGGTCTCGCTCATCCACTGCGCACTGCCGGATCAACTGGTGACGGGCAACGAGGCGCAAGCGCCGCCTGTTTCTTCTGTGCAACAGGCTCAGCCAATTCCGCGCACCAGCGCCTCACGGCGCAAGCTTTGCGCTTTGTCTTTGGGTCCATTTTATGGGAATGCCAGAGATGGCATTTCGTTGAAGTTGGCCTCGGAAGAAGTTCGGCAATCAAGTCGAAAGGACGCGATATGCGCCGTTACGCCGTGGAATTCATCGGAACGTTCTTTCTCGTGTTGACAATTGGCTGCACCGGGCTCGCAGCGGCTCCAGGAGTGATTGCTCCGCTGGCCATTGGGGCCGTGCTGACGGCGATGGTCTACGCGGGCGGCCACATTTCGGGCGCCCATTACAACCCGGCAGTGACGCTCGGAGTGTTCCTGCGGGGGCGGTGTCCTGGCTCGGACGTGCTGCCCTACTGGGGCGCCCAATTGCTCGGTGCCGCGAGTGCGGCCTTGATTGTCGGATTCGCCCTTCGGGGGGCACCAGTGAGCCCATTAGTCGCCCCCGTATTTGGGGCGTTTCTGGCCGAGTTCCTTTTCACGTTTGTTCTGGTGTACGTCGTGTTGAACGTGGCCACGGCCGATGCAACAGACGGTAATTCCTACTTCGGTCTCGCGATTGGCTTCACAGTGATGGCTGGCGCATTCGCCGTCGGACAGGTGTCGGGAGCGGCCTTCAACCCGGCCGTCGCCATTGGGGCCTCACTCGCGGGCTTGCTCCCATGGTCCAACTTGTGGCTCTACATCGCTGCGGAGCTGCTAGGAGGGGCCGCGGCGGCGTTCGCTTTCAAAGCGCTCAACCCAACCGGCCGGCCCGGGAACGCATAGGGACCTGGCCAGCAGCCGGCGACTCCGAGCTGGCTGCATTGGGATGTTTCGCGCACAAGCTCTGACCGTCTGCTTTGCTAGATTGCGGACGATGACTCTGGCCAAATCTGGAATGTGGAGGGCGAGGATCTCGGTGTAGGCGTTCGGTCGCTGCTAAAGCCAGCCTTGCATGCACCAGCCGAACGGCCTCGGCTTCAAATTCCTTCGTAAATCGGAAGCAAGTCCATTCCATGAAGCGGCGCGTCCACCACAAGCTTGAATAGGCAGTCTCCGGGTTCGGTAAGTGCGGGAGCCCGTTGACAGGCAACGAGACCCGACTGCGCGAATTGAACCGATCTGGCAGGCTCAGATGGTCCTGCGATCGAATGGAGGATGCCGGCAAGATCGCCAGCGTGGACCTCATCTCCTAGCGCCACAGCTGGCTCGAAGATGCCTCTGACGGGCGCATAGGTGA
>NZ_JBFUKO010000636.1:0-2984 GCF_056400805.1 Aminobacter sp. P4_H6_2 | reverse complement strand
CCGTAATATCCTCGCCTTTCTGCAGGACATGGAACACGAAGAAGAGCTGCGCTCGGTTCCGAGCTGGAAGGCTCATCAGCTTGCCGGAGAGCGCAAGGGTACCTGGAGCCTGTTCGTCACGCGGAACTGGCGCCTGACCTTTTTCATCGACAAGGCGGAAGTCGAGATCGTCGACCTCGACTACGAGGATTACCACTAGGAGGTGGCCATGACCGAAACGCAGGGTTTCAGGCTGAAAAGCCCGCCTCATCCGGGCGGCTTCGTTCGCACCGAGATCATCGAGCCTATGGAGTTGTCGGTGACGGCTGCGGCGGGGGCGCTTGGTGTGACCCGCGCGGCGCTGTCGGCCTTCATCAACGGGCGTTCGTCGTTGTCGCCGGRGATGGGGCTGCGTATCGAGAAGGCGTTCGGCGTCAGTATGGAAACGCTGATGCGGATGCAAAACAGCTACGATATTGCGCAGGCTCGCAAGCGCGAAGGCGAGATCAAGATAGCGCGCTATGAGCCGAAGCCGCCGCATCAGTGATTTATCGCGGCCAGGCTGGATGTCAGGAGCCTGTGCGATCCTGCTGATTTGCGTGGGCTTTCGGTAAAAGCCGCTCCCTTGCAAATGCTTCCTGATTTATGGTGGCGCCGCAATTTGGCCGGAGCCGCAGCATGTCCGAAAAATCAGTCGATTCGCTCAGCGAGGCAGAAGCCATAGCCGAGCTTGCGCGGCTGGCCGAAGAAATCGCCGGCCATGACCTGCGCTATCATGCAGAGGATGCGCCGACGATCTCGGATGCCGACTATGACGCGTTGCGCCGGCGCAACCTCGCCCTCGAACAACGTTTCCCACAGCTGGTGCGCGAGGATTCGCCGTCGAAGTCGGTCGGTGCCGCCGTCTCGGAAAAGTTCGGCAAGGTCACTCATGTCGTGCCGATGCTGTCGCTCGACAACGCCTTTGCAGATGAGGATGTCAGCGAATTCGTCGGGCGCATCAGGCGCTTCCTCAGGCTCGGCGCGGACGAGCCGGTGGTGATATCAGCCGAACCCAAGATCGATGGGCTGTCTCTGTCGATTCGCTACGAGAACGGGCGGCTGGTGACGGCGGCGACGCGCGGCGACGGCCAGGTCGGCGAAAATGTCACCGCCAATGCGCGCACCATTGCCGACATTCCGAACGTGCTGAAGGGCGATTTCCCCGATGTGCTCGAAGTGCGCGGTGAGGTCTATATGAGCCACGCTGACTTCGCCGAGCTCAATCGCCGCAACGAAGAAGCGGGCAAGCCGATCTTCGCCAATCCGCGCAATGCTGCCGCCGGATCGCTGCGCCAGCTCGATACGGCGATCACCGCCAGCCGGCCGCTGCGCTTCTTCGCCTATGCCTGGGGTGAGGTCAGCGAGATGCCCGCTGACACTCAGATGGGCATGGTTGCGGCCTTGGGGCGTTACGGCTTCAAGACCAACCCGCTGATGAAGGTGTTCGACAGCGTCGAAGGGCTTTTGTCGCAATACCGGATGATCGAGGCCAATCGCGCGACGCTCGGCTACGACATCGACGGCGTCGTCTACAAGGTCGATCGCCTTGATCTGCAGCAACGGCTCGGCTTTGTCTCGCGCTCTCCACGCTGGGCGATTGCCCACAAATTCCCGGCAGAGAAGGCAACGACTGTTCTCACCGGCATCGACATTCAGGTCGGCCGTACCGGCTCGCTGACGCCGGTGGCGCGGCTGCAGCCGGTGACGGTGGGCGGGGTGGTGGTGACCAACGCCACGCTGCACAACGAGGACTACATCAAGGGCATCGGCAATAGTGGCCAGCCGATTCGCGAGGGCCGCGATATCCGCGTTGGCGACACCGTCATCGTGCAGCGGGCAGGGGACGTCATTCCGCAGATACTGGACGTGGTGCTGGAAAAGCGCCCTAGGGATGCTCAGCCTTACGCGTTTCCGACACGCTGCCCGGCTTGCGACAGCCATGCCGTGCGCGAGGAAGGCGAGGTGGTGCGCCGCTGCACTGGCGGCCTGATCTGCCCGGCGCAAGCGGTCGAGCGGCTTCGCCATTTCGTCTCGCGCAACGCCTTCGACATCGAGGGCCTGGGCGAAAAGCAGATCGAGTTCTTCTTCCAGTCGCAAGACCCAGCCCTCCATATCGGTTCACCCGCCGACATCTTCACGCTGAAGCGGCGGCAAGAGGGCTCGCTCACCAAGCTCGAGAACATCGACGGCTTTGGTGCCACCTCGGCGCGAAAGCTGTTTGCCGCCATCGATGACCGGCGGCAGGTCGAGTGCTCGCGCTTCCTGTTTGCGCTCGGTATCCGCCATATCGGTGAAACCAACGCCAAGCGGCTCGCCCGCCACTACATCAGCTTCGACGCATTCCGCGCCGCCGGCAGCGCTGCCGTGATGCCTGAGGGCAAGGGCGACAAGGGCAATGCCGCCTGGCAGGAACTGACCGGTGTCAACGGCATTGGCACGATCGTTGCCGAGGCGGTGGTCGAGTTCTTCGCCGAGGAGCACAACAGGCAGGTGCTCGACGCGCTTCTGGCGGAGGTTACGCCACTTGATGAAGAGCGCATCGGCGATGTGTCCTCGCCGGTGTCGGGCAAGACCGTCGTCTTCACCGGCTCGCTCGAAAAGATGTCGCGCGACGAGGCCAAGGCCATGGCCGAAAAACTCGGCGCCAAGGTTGCAGGCTCGGTGTCGAAGAAGACCGATCTCGTGGTGGCGGGGCCTGGTGCCGGCTCCAAGCTCAAGCTTGCCAGTGAACTCGGCATCGAGGTGATCGACGAGGACGGCTGGTTCGCTCTGGTCAAGCAGGCGGGCTGACTGAATTCATGCGTGCAATTGCCATCGACTTTGAAACTGCCAACGAGCAGCGCAGCAGCCCATGTTCCGTCGGCCTGGCCTGGATAGAGGACGGCGCCGTCGTCCGCGTCGAGGAGCGGCTGATCCGCCCAAAGGACATGCGCTTTTCCCGCTTCAACATCGCCGTCCACGGA
>NZ_JBFUKO010000635.1:0-2985 GCF_056400805.1 Aminobacter sp. P4_H6_2 | reverse complement strand
GCCGTGACCGAATGCGTAAATGACCCGCTCGGTGGCGCGCGCCGCGCCAATGGCCGGCAGGCTGTCCGGTAGCGACGGGCGAAAGCCCATCCACTGCACGCCGCCGTCTGGCTTGAGGCCCGGCAGGAAGGCCTGCGCTTTTTTCAGCATGGCCTCGGATCGGCGGAAATTCGGCGGCAGCTTCAGTCCGCCGAGCTCCACAGCGCCACCCACGCGGATACCGGTCGACAGGCGGGTAATGACGAAGCCGTGGCCGCCGAACGTGACCTGCGTGCGCACGTCGAAGGCATCAGACGGAAGCGTGGTGTTGTAGCCACGCTCGGTTTCCAGCGGGATGCTCTCCCCAAGGGTCTTGGCGATCCGGTGCGAGAAGGCACCGGCGGACAGCACCACCTTGCCGGCACGACGGACGCTTCCGTCGGATGTCACGACCTCGACCCCGCCCTCGACCCGACGCAATGCTGTCACCTCGGCGCGCTCGATGGTACCGCCTGACGTGAGGAAATGTTCGGCAAGTGCCAGCACATAGAGTCTAGGATCGGAAATCGAAAACCACCCCGGCGTGAACGTCCCGTGGGTGAAGCGCGTGGCGAGCCCCGGCTGGATCTCGGCCATTTCGGATGCATTGAGGTGATGGAACTCGATCCCATGCTCTTCGCGCGCCTGCCAACCCGGCAGCGACGCCTTGAGTTCACCCTCGCCTTCATAGACCTGGAGATTACCCTCCTTGCGCAGCATCGGTGCCGTGCCGGTCTGGCGCAGGAAGGGTTCAAGCTCGGCCTTGGACAGGTCCATCAACGCCGTCTGGGCTGTGGTCGAATGTGCCACGTGCTTCGCCGAGCAGGCCCGCCAGAAACGGAACATCCACGGCGCGATCTGGAAGGCATAGGCAGGAGGCACCGAAAGCGGCCCGAGCGGGTCGAGCAGCCATTTCGGCGCCTTTTTCAGGATACCCGGTGACGCTAGCGGCAGGATATCGGTGAAGGCGAAGGCTCCGGCATTGCCAGTCGAGGCGCCAGCAGCTGGCCCTTCGCGATCCAGCACCGTGACGGACAGTTCCCGCCCCTGCGCGGCAATCGCCGCCGAAAGCCCGACGACCCCTGCCCCGATAACGATGACGTCGGCTTGCGCCTGCTCTTTCATCATGCCCTCAATGCGTTGCGGCCAGGAACTTCTTGGTCTCGGGATGCTGTGGCGCATCGAACAACTGTTCCGGCGCCGCGATCTCCGCCATGACGCCTTGATGGAAGAAGGCGACGCGGTCGGAAACCTCGCGCGYGAACTTCATCTCGTGCGTCACGCAGATCATGGTCATGCCTTCGGACGCCAGCATGCGCAGCGTGTCCAGCACCTCGCCCACCAGCATTGGGTCGAGCGCCGAAGTCACCTCGTCAAACAGCATGTATGTGGGCGACATGGCGAGCGCACGCGCAATCGCCATGCGCTGCTGCTGGCCGCCCGACATGCGGTTCGGATAGACCGAAAGCTTCTCGGCGAGACCTACATGGGTCAGCTGCTTAACCGCGATCTCTTCTGCTCGTTCCTTGGGCAGGCCAAGCACCTTGCGCGGCRCAAGCATCACATTTTCCAGCACGGTCAGGTGGGGGAAGGCGTTCCATTGCTGGAAGACGATACCCACCTTCTGGCGCAGCTTGTTGAGGTCAGTGCCCTTGGCGTGGACGTCGGTGCCGTCAATCACCACGCGGCCGGTAGCGATCGCCTCCAAGCCGTTGATGCAGGTAAGCAACGTCGACTTGCCCGAACCGGAACCGCCGATGATGGTAACGACCTCGCCCTTCTTGACGGTGAGGTCGATGCCCTTGAGGACTTCCAGCTGGCCGAAGGATTTGCGGACGTTTTCGATCTCAATCATTGGGGGACCACCGTTTCTCGAGATACCCRCCAAGTCGGGCGATGGGAAGGCTGATGATGAAGTAGATGGCGCCGCAGATCAGCAGGATGAATAGCGGCTCCTGCAGGCGGGTTACGAGGATCTGCGAGGCGCGCAGCAGCTCGATCAGCCCCAGCCAGAGCACCAGCGCCGAATCCTTCATCACGCCTAGCGTCAGCCCGATCCACGAAGGAAGCGAAACGCGAATGGCGAGCGGCGCCACGATATAGCGCATGTCCTGCGACCAACTCATGCCGAGCGAGCGGGCGGCGCGGCGGGTGGTTCCAGGCACCGATTCAATGCCCCCGCGCACAATCTCGGTGCAATAGGCGGCCGTATAGAGCGACAGCACCACGCAGGAGGTCGTGAACGGGGCCCAACCCAGTTTCATGATGGCCTGAAGCGCATTGCCGAGCACCAGCTGGATCAGCAGGGGCACTGAGCGGAATACGTCGAGCACGAAGGTCAGCGGCGCGGCCCAGTAAGGGCCGAGCTGGAAGCGGATGACGCCAAACAGGATACCGAGCACAGTGCCGGCGGCGACAGAGACGGCGGTGACGGCAAGCGTCATCCCGGCGCCTTGCGCAAGGAAGGCGAGGTCACCCCAGGTGAGGGCAGTGTTGAACATCTCTTGCCTCTCTCAGTAGCGGAACATGCGCGAGGCAAATGCCCGGGCGGCCAGAGTCACCGCCTTGGCGATGATGTAGTAGATCACCGCGGCGATCGCGAAGAACTCAAAGGTTCTGAAAGAGAGAGCATTCAGCGCCTGCGTGACGCCCGCCAGGTCGGTGCTCATGCCGACTGTGACGCCAAGCGAAGTCATCAGGATTGCCCATACCATCTGGTTGGTAGCGGGCAGGAAGGCGATACGCAGCATCTGCGGCAGCACGATCAGCCGGAAAGCCTGCAATGAGGTCATGCCGAGCGAGCGCCCGGCACGCGCCTGGGTGTCAGGGATCGCCTTCAGCGCACCCCGAAAATTCTCGGCCAGATAGCCCGCATTGTTGAAGGCGATGCCGACCAGTAGCGCAACGAACGGGCTCAGGTGGATGCCAAAATTGCCGAGGCCGAAATGGGCCATGTAGATCTGGAAC
>NZ_JBFUKO010000634.1:0-2990 GCF_056400805.1 Aminobacter sp. P4_H6_2 | reverse complement strand
GTCTACGCCTTGGTAGATGTCGTTGACGATGGTCTGCTGGTCGACAAGCATCGACAGGGCCTGCCGCATCTTGGGATCGGCAAGCAGCGGGTCCTTCGCATTGAAGTTGAGATAGGTGACCCCGAGCCCGGCCATCTTGACGTTGGCAAAGCGCTCGTCGCCGGCAAGGCGCGTGATGTCCTGCGGCGAAAGCGGCGACTGGATGACATCGAGGTCGCCGGCTTCAAAAGCCTGGGCGCGAGCCGAATTGTCGCCGATCACCTTGAGGGTGACCTTGTCGATGGTTGGCGCACCGCGCCAATAGTCGGGATTGGCTTCCAGCGTAATGTCGCTGCCACGGTTCCAGGAGGCGAGCTTCATCGGGCCAGCACCGACCGRCTTGGTCGAGATGTCCTGACCGCTTTCGGCGGCCTTCTTTGAGATGATACCGACATCGAGATAGGTGAGAAGCGGCGCGTAAGGGGCGGCGAGCTCGAACTTCACGGTCTGTGCGTCGACGGCCGTGACTGCCTTGACCGGCGTGAACAGGGCGCGGATGGGCGAGCTGAATTCGGGGTTGAGCACGGTCGAGTAGGTGAAGACCACGTCATCGGCCGTCAGCGGCGAACCGTCGGAAAACTTCAGGCCGGGGCGCAGCTTGAAGATGAACGTCAGCGGGTCCGGGGTCTCCCAGCTTTCGGCCAGGTCGGGCACCGGTTCCAGCTTGGGCGTGATGTGCACCAGGCCTGCATAGACCAGATCTGCGACCCGGTAGGCGGTGGAATCGCGGGCGAGGCGCGGGTCAAGCGTGCCGGCGTCGACGTCGGTCCCAACGACAAGAGTTCCCGCAGCTTGCGCCGCCATGGAGCCAGCTGAAAATACGGCCAGTGCCAGGCCGACGGCGCTTACAGTCGATAAAAACGTTTTCATTCCCCAACCTTCTTGTTTTGAGTGTCTGTGTTCAGCTCATTTGCCTGCGGCCGGCTCGCTGGAGCCATGCTCGTTTCCGGCAATTTTCGCCTGCCTGAGCTCGCTCAGATAAGGAACGAGCAGGTTTTCGACCGACGCCGGATCGGGCGCATGCCGGTATTCGAAACATGGGATGCCGGGCCGCACCATTTCGGCGATGTGGTCGGCGCCGGTGGCGTAGACGACCGCATCTGAGCCAGCGATGATTTCGCGAATATCGGGTGCCGCCGACCATGTGACCTTGATCTCGGAGACATGCGGCGCATATTCGCGCACGCTTGGCCGCATGACCGCGATGTAGTCCTGARGCTGGGCGATTGCGGCCACGCGCGAACGCGGGTCGAGCACCGCCAGCGCCTGCCGGGTTTGTCCGGAGGGAAGAAAGCGCAACGCCAGAATATTGGCGTCGGGCACGATCTCTCGCACTTCGGCTTCGCGGTTCAGGAAGGTCAAGACGAGGTCGGCGCTCAGGCAGGCCTGCCGCGTCGCCTCGTCGGCACGCAATCCGTCAAGCGTCAGCAGCGAGATGGTGTCGCCAGAAGCAAAGACCGGGCGGATCTGCTCGATATAGTCGTATYCGGGGCCCTCGAAGATGGCCACGAAGACCACATTGAGACCTGCCTTGGGCTTGCGCAGTTGCGACTGCGCGTTGATCATCGAAACAAGCGTCGTGGTCGGTACGCCGAGACGCTCGGCCTTGCCCAGCAAGACCTCAATGTCGATGCGCAATGCGGCCGCCGGAGCGTTGTCGGCAACGATGTTGTAGGTCTTGTGGGCGACGAAGGCGCCGAGGCCCTGACGCATCTCGATCAGACCGGCGTCGCGCAGTTGTTGATACACATGCGCAACCGTCATCGGCGCTATGCCGAGCTCGGCTGCGAGCTGGCGAACGGACTGCAGCTTCGTGCCGTGCGGAATGTCGCCAAACGACAGCGAGTAGTTGAGCAAGCCGTGCAGCTGCGTCCCGACGGGGACGGGCAGGGACTTGTCGATACTGGACGCGTCGATTGCAAACACGTGTGCTACTCAATTGATACACTCAACGATAACATGAGAGTCGTTTTGCGCAAGACAGCAATTTGCGGCTGTGTACGATTTTTTGACTTTGGGGGAAAAGCGCGCCGTATCGAAATTTCATGGACATTTCCGGCTCGCGGTGGCAACAAATGCGAAGATTAGCCAGATCGAAGACGCAAGAGGTGTACTAATGGAATATGTCAATCTGGGCCGTTCGGGTCTCAAGATTTCGCGGATCGCTCTGGGCTGCATGTCGTTCGGCTCATCAAAATGGGCACCTTGGGTGCTCGATGAGGAAGCGTCGGCCCCTGTTATCACCAAGGCCGTCGAGCACGGCATCAACTTCTTCGACATGGCGGACATGTATTCGAATGGCGCCAGCGAAGAGGTGGTGGCCAAGGTGCTGAAGCCGTTGGTTCCACGCCACAAGCAGGTGCTGGCAACCAAGCTCTACAATCCGATGAGCTCCGATCCCAACGACCGGGGCCTGTCGCGCAAGCATGTGTTCGAGGCTGTCGACGGCAGCCTCAAGCGCCTGGGCACCGACTATATCGACCTCTACCAGCTGCACAGGTTCGATTATGAAACTCCGCTCGAGGAAACGCTCGACGCGCTCAACGACGTGGTGCGGGCCGGCAAGGTTCGTTATCTAGGGGCGTCGTCAATGCATGCCTGGCAATTCATGAAGGCGATTGGCCTGCAGCGCCAGCATGGCTGGGCGCAGTTCGTCTCGATGCAGCCCCACTACAATCTGATCTACCGCGAAGAAGAGCGCGAGATGCTGCCGCTCTGCCGTTCCGAAGGTGTCGGCGTCATTCCGTGGAGCCCGCTGGCGCGCGGCATTTTGGCCGGCCGCCGCAAGGAAGACGAAGCGGCAACCCTGCGTGCCAAGACCGACGGTACGGCCAATGCGCTCTATGATCGGTCGCGCGTTCAAGACGACGCGGTGATCGATGCCGTTCGCAAGGTCGCCGAGCGTCATGGCAAGCCGATGGCGCAGGTCGCCTATGCCTGGGTCGCTTCCA
>NZ_JBFUKO010000633.1:0-2991 GCF_056400805.1 Aminobacter sp. P4_H6_2 | reverse complement strand
CTTGAAGGCATCCCATTCGCGCTTCGTCGACAGCGTCACCTCACCTTCGAGCGCGAGGCCGGCGGCAGGTGCGCCATAGAGGAAGCGGCCGTCGACGGTGGCTGTGGCGGTTTCACCGGCCGCGATCTCGTTGCGGTCGGCGGTCAGCGTGAATTCGATGCGGTCGGGCACGAAGTCCTCGACCAGGAACATCTGGCTGGCGACGGCTGGCTGCTTGGGGTCGGTGTGGATGGCAAGCGTCCAGGTGCCGCGCATGGCCGCACTCGATAGCGCAAGGTCGACGGCGTGGCCGCCGGCATTGCCACCCTGGCTGACGATACGTCGGTCCTCGACGCCGTCGGGCCTTGTGAAAATGAAGGTCAGCGGCAGGTTGTCGACGCCCTTGGCTGCGTCGTCGCGCGCCAAAGCTGCGGCATGTACGGTTTCGCCGACGCGGTAGATGCCGCGTTCGGTCCAGGCATAGACGTCGAGCGCGCCAGGTGCGGCGCGGCCGGTGACGCCACGGTCGGACAGGTCGAAGCCAGCACGGGTCATGTCGAGGAAGACGAAATCGGCGTCGCCCTGCTTTGCCATTAGCACGGCCGGCGCCAGGCCACCTTCGCCTCGGGTCAGGCCTGGGGTGAAGGTGGCACGGCCCTCGGCGTCGGTTTTGGCGGTGCCGAGGATCTCGTTGTTGCGGGCAAGCAGCGTCAGTTCGGCATCGGCGATCGGCTTGGCCGAACCGAGCGAGCGGGCGAAGACGTTGAGCCCGTCCTGGCCGGTATAGGTCGACAGCCCGATGTCGGAGACGACGAACCATTGCGTCGCCTTGGTCGCCCAGGTGTCGCTCTTGTCGTCGACGGGTTGCGCGGTCAGCACATAGACGCCGGGCTTGCGGTTGGGCAGCGCTTCATCGACCGGGAAGGAGGTCGTCACCTCCTTGTTGAGCTCGTTGACGATCGCCAACTGGCCTTCCCAGACCGGCTCGCCCATCTGGTCGGCGATGTTGGAAACGTCATAGCCGTCGAGCTGGCGCAGGAACTGGTAGCCGGACAAAAGCTGTGCCAGCGAACGGTCGCCGACGCGATAAAGCTTCATGTCGGCAGCTTCCATGTTGACGGTGACGACAGGAATGCCGCGGCGGGCGGAGGAGGGCAGAACGAAGCTGTCGCCGGTGAAGCGGGCCGATTGTGCGCGGTCCTGGACATACACACTGAGCACCACGGGTGCTGCGAGCACCTCGCCGAGGGCCGCTGGCAGGCCGGAGCGGAAGGTCACGCGGTAATGCTGGCCGTGCTCGAGCCCTTCGACGCAGATCTGCTTGTCCTTGGCCTCGACGCTCTTGGGCGCCGCGTCGTCGACGGTGACGAAAGGCGCGTAGACGACACCCGTCTTGACCAACTCTTCCGAGAACTGGGCGCAGACGCGCGGCGAGGTGGTGTCGGCGTCGATGGAGTGCTCGACGACGCGGAAACCTTTTCGCGCCTTGAGGTCTTCGTATGTGGCACGCACGGAAGCCGAATTGTCGAGCGCAAGGCTCGCCTCATAGGCCTGCAGTGAAGGCCTGAACATGTCGCGGCGGTCAAGGCCAGCGGCCAGGATCGACAGTATGTCGGCGCGGTTCTTTGCGTTGCGCGACAAAAGATAGGCGTTGTAGGCGCTCGACGTCGCGTCGCTCTGCAGCGATGCTGTTTCTTCGCCATTGATCGGCTGCACGGCGGCCGTGGCGCGCGCAAGGCGCGTCCAGATCGCTGCGTCGTCGGGCAGGATCGCGGCTGCGGCGCGGAATTTCTGCATCGCCGTGCGTGGGTCGCCCTGCAGCATTGAATTGTCGCCGCCATCGGTCAGCGCCGCGAGGCCTTCGTCGCCTGTTACCACCGAGCCATTGGTCAATGCCTTGCGGTACTGGCGTGCCTCGTCGGCCATCGAGGCCGGGAAGAACGACAGTTCGGCCGGCGCGCCGATGTCGGGCTCGCCATTGACCGGCACGACCTTGCCCCCGACTGCGCCTGCAAATGGCTTGATCAGGGCGAAGTCGGACTTGAGGAAGCACCATTTCGCCTTGGTGTTGTAGGTGAAGGCGCGGCAAGACTGGTCACCCAGGCACGATGTCTGGCACTGGTCGAGCGTCACATTCTGCTCCGACCGCAGGTCGAAACCGAAGTAATCGCTGTTTTCGGTGGTCACGACGCGGCGTGCCTCGACTGCCGCAGCCCCTGATACCAAACCCAAAAAGAGAAGAACGAATACCGGAAAAACCCGAGCCGCACGCATATTCATGTCCCTCCAACACACTCATCGCCGCTCAAAGCGACATGTTCGAACTTGCCGCCGCACTGTCGACACGGCCAGCTTACAGGCTAAGCCCGCTTCTTAATACTTGTCTTGGACGCTGTGCATGGTATTGCCCCTGCCATGCGGATCGCCCCGATGAACACACCCGAATCCCTGTCCCGGATGTCATTCATTTGCCCAAGGAATTCTGACATATCGAATGTGGCTGCTTTACGAAAAGCCATAAACTTCATTCCAATTTTAGGATTGGGAGTTACCTTGGCTTGATGTTTTTGCGGCGTATGCGTGGATTCGACAGATCAACCACCGCCCGCGTGCTTTCGCGCGCGGCGATGGCTGTGCTGTTGTCGACGACAATTCTCGCCGTTGAAATGCACAAGGCATCGGCCTTCGAAATCTTCGGCATCAGGCTGTGGGGCTCGGCCAAGGAAGAAGATACCGACATCGTCGATCCGCTCGACTATGCCGTCACTTTCGAGGTCATTGGCGCCGACGACGATTTGCGCTCCGCACTCGAAAAGGCCTCGCTGCTGAAAGGCGAGGAAGATCGTCCGGTTTCCGGTTCGCTCGGCCTGCTCGCCAAGGCGCGCAACGACCGCGAGCGGCTGGTTGCGGCACTGTTTTCCAAGGCGCGCTACGATGGCGTGGTCAAGATCGCCATTGCCGGCAAGTCGCTCGACGACCTCGCACCCGACGCCGTCTTCAATGGCCCGCAGC
>NZ_JBFUKO010000632.1:0-3004 GCF_056400805.1 Aminobacter sp. P4_H6_2 | reverse complement strand
GGCTGATACAGCGAGGCGGCTGGAGGATCTGCTCAAGCCTCTCGGGGCCCGGGCCCGCCAGTCGGGCACGACGCGCTCGTCGGAAATCGTTGGCAATGTCGCAAAGAAGATCGAGCGCGACATCGTGCTCGGCCGAATTTTGCCCAAGGAACGCATCATGGAGGACGAACTGGTCTACGGGCTTGGCGTCAAGCGCCATGTCGCGCGCGCCGTGTTGCAGGAGCTGGCGCGCACCGGCCTGGTCAAGCTCGAGCCCTATCGCGGCGCGGTGGTTCGTCACCTGTCGCCCGACGATCTGGTCAAGCTGCATGATGTCCGCCAGCTTTTGATCGCCGCAGCGGTGCAGCGCATCCGTCTTCCGGTATCTCCGGTGCTGATGGGCAAGCTCGAACAGGCGCGGCAGATCCACCGTTCGGCAATCGCCGTGGGCGATCTCGAACTGGCCTATGTCCAGGACCGCGCCTTCCATGACCTTTTGCTGGAGGCGACGGGCAACGAATTCATCGCGCGCTCGATCCACGACTGCGATGCCGGCATGCGCAGCATCGATGCCGGCAGCCTGATGGCGGACAATCTTGTCGCGCCGGCACTCGCCGAGCACGACGAGATGATCAAGGCACTGGACAATCAGGATCTCGAAGGTCTGGGCAGACTGTGCGCGGCGCATTTCGACCGGCCGTTCGCCCATCACATGGCGAACGGCGTCCGGCACTGATTTTCAGAACCTGCCGCTGGCCCCGTTGGCRGCATGGAACGGCGCGCGCCGGTCGTACCAGGGCCGTGCGCGTTCAAGCGATGCCGCAAGTTCCATCAGCGTTGCTTCGCCGGCCGGTGGCGCCACCAGTTGGACGCCAAGTGGCAACCCGGAACGGTCCATGCCGAGCGGCAGCGACAAAGCGGGCTGACCTGAGGCGTTGAACGGCATCATGTAGACAGCGTCCTCGCCCATGGCCGAGGCATCATAGGCGTCGATGTCCTTGGACATATCGTAGTAGCCGAGCGGGCGGGTAGTCTGCGGCAGGACAGGCAGAAGCACGACATCATAGCGCGAGGTCAGCGTGGCGATGTGGCGGGAATGCCGGCGCATCGCCTCGATGTCGCGGCTGTGCTGAATGGCGCTCGTCGCCCGACCGCGTTCGATCGTCGTCCAGATCGTCGCCGACATGTCGGAAGGCTTGTTGGGAACGCCCCGCGCCCTGGCGTGATCGTCGAATTGAGCCGCCGTCTGGACCCGGATCATGCCGGTGTAGGCGCGCCACAAGCCCTCGAAGTCATAGTCGAAATCGAACGGCTCGACCTCGTGCCCGAGCGCGCCGCAGAGCCGCGCCGCATCGCAGACGGCCTCGTCGACGACAGCGCTGTTGGCATCGCCGCGCGGGTTGTTCAGGCTGAATCCGATGCGCAAGCGCCGGCTGCCGGGGGCGGTGCTGTCGAGGAACGACGGGCGCTCCCTGATATAATAGGGCTCGCCAGGATAGCCGCCCTGCAATGCGTCGAGCATGGCCGCAGTGTCCCGGACTGTCCTCGACACGCATGACGATTGCCCGCCGCCGAACCAGAAGTCGGCGGCCTCCGGTCCCGGCGAAATGCGGCCGCGCGACGGCTTGAGGCCGACTAGCCCGTTGATCGCCGCCGGCACGCGGGTGGAACCGGCGCCATCGCCCGCATCGGCCAACGGCAGATATCCCGCCGCGACCGCCACCGCCGCGCCGCCGCTCGAACCGCCTGGTGTCCGGTCAAACGCCCAAGGGTTGCGCGCTGGACCGTGCATAGGCGACTCGGTGGTCAGCGACCAGCCCCATTCTGGCGCGTTGGTCTTGCCGAGCAGGATGAAGCCGGCGTTCTTCGTCCGCTGGGTGATCAGCGAATCCGATTGGGAAACTGAACCGGCAAAGGACGAAATGCTATTTGTCGAGGGAACGCCGGCCCAGGATGAATGCAGGTCCTTGGCAAGATAAGGTACGCCGGCAAACGGCCCGGCCGGCGAAGTGGTGTCGGCCGAGTCGAGCGCTTGCTCGAAGCAGCGGATGACGACCGCATTGAGCGTGCCGTCGAGCGCTTCGATACGGGCGATCGACGTCTCGACCAACTCGCGCGAACTCACCTCGCGGCGGCGCACGAGATCGGCCAAACCGAGCGCGTCGTAGTCGTCGAACTCCTTGAACGGCCCGATTGGCGAACGAGACATCGGCTTCTCCTTCGTTCAGATGCCTAGGCCGCGCAAGAAGGTGCGGCTGTCGCGGATGACGTCGTCGGCCGGAATGTCCCAGCCAAACAGGTGCGATTCATATTCGACAGACGCAGCACCGTCGTAGCCGAGCCGACGCAAGGTGTCGGTAACGGCCTTAAGGTCGACTTCGCCAGTGCCGAGCGGCACGCATTTGAAGTCGGGATAGAGGCCGACCGAATCCTTGACGTGGAAATTGCTGATGCGGCCGAACAGCAATTCCGCCGCCCTGACAGGGTCCTCGCCACGCAACTGGAAGTGAGTCGGGTCGAAAGCGACGCGAACGTCGGAGCCGGGGATGGCCCGGAACAAGTCGAGATACTCGTCAGCTTTGGCGACGATATGCATCGAGCAGCCTTCGATGCCGAACTTGACGCCGCGATCCCTGGCATGGTCGCAAACTTCTTCCAGAGCCGCCGCCAGGTACTTTCGCGCCGTGGCTATGTCGATGCCGCCGAAGGCGCGGCCGGTGAAGACCCAGACCACTGGCGCGCCGATGTCGCGCGCCAGATCCACGGAGCCCTTCAGATAGTCGATGCCGGCGCGCCGTTCCTCTGCCGTTTCCTTGGCAAGGTGCAGACAGGCGCTGAGCGCCGAGATGCTCATGCCAGCATCAGCGATGGCGCTGGCGACATCCGCCCGGCCGGCCGCGTCGAGCGCCGGCGTCACATGCGGCACGAAGCCGTTGCTCCACAGGTCGCCATTGAGCTCGACCGACTTGTACTCGGCGTGCGACAGCTTGCCCGCCAGATCGGTGACGGGCAGCTGGTGCAGGAA
>NZ_JBFUKO010000631.1:0-3009 GCF_056400805.1 Aminobacter sp. P4_H6_2 | reverse complement strand
GTGTCAGGTCTTCCATCGACATGCCGTAGGTTTCAGGTCCCATCTGGATGCAGACGGCGAAGACGGCGTACATGGCGGCTGCCAGGCCGAACACGCCGAYCATGCCGTAGATGTCGAACAATGCGCCCGAGATCGTCGGCACGAATGAACCCGCCGCCGATCCCGTCGCCAGGATGAAGGCCACGCCGAAGGCGCGAATGCGGGTCGGGAAAAGCTCCGGCGCATAGATCCAGATCGAGGTGTTGAGCAGCAGCACGAAGAACTGGAAGATCGCGCCGAACATCAGCACCAGATAGATGTTGGTGCCGAGAGTGGCGATCGAGACGGCGGCCAGGCAGGCGAAGATCGCACCCACCGTCAGCACCTTCTTGCGCGGGAAGTAGTAGCCGAACATCGAAGCCGCGACGGCGCCRAGCACGCTGCCGCTCTGGATGATCATGGAGTAGAGCAGGCTGCCCTGCAGCGTATAGCCCATCGACACGAAGATGATGGGCATAAGCGTCAGCACCGAAAGCTGCGCGCCGTAGCTCATCAGGATGGCAATGGCGACCGGAATCGTCCGGCCGAGATACGGCGCGCGGAACAGCTCTTTCCAGGCGCTCTTGCTCGGCGCTTCCTGCGCCGGGTCGGCCGTCAGGTACTCGCGGACAACAAGGTTTTGTGGCCTGAGCGTTCCCGATTCCAGGATCGAGAGCACCTTGTTGGCCTCTGCGATCCTGCCTTGCGAGGCCAGGAAACGCGGTGTCTCCGGCACGAAGCGGCGATAAAACACCACCAGCAACGCCGGCAAAGCCAGCGCGGCGAACAGCCAGCGCCAGCCGTTCTCACCCGGAAAAATCGTGAAGATCAAAAGGCCGAAGGCAGGTGCGAGGAAGTTGCCGAAGCCGCCGGCGCCGACATTGACCAGTCCCGCCGCCGTTCCGCGAAATTTTGGCGAGCAGAATTCAGACAGCATGGTCACCGCCGTCGAAATCTCGCCGCCGATGCCGAAGCCGACAACGCCACGCGCAATGGCGAGCATCGCGAAATTCGGCGCCAGCGCGCAGGCCAGCGAACCGATGGTGAAGAGCAGCAGGTTGAAGGTCAGCATCACGCGACGGCCATAACGGTCGCCAAGGATGCCCGACAGCAGCCGCCCGATGGCCGCGCTGCCGAAGGTGATGGTGTTCAGGAAGCCGATGTCGGCGCCAGTCAGCCCCCAACTCTCCTTGAGCATCGGCCCGGAAACGCCGATTGTGTTCTGCTCGAAAGCATCGAACAGCACACCAATGAGYACCAGCGCGATGATCTGCTTGTGCGCTCCTGTCACCCCTATGCGGCTGAGCGACGATTCGAGTTGTCTAATGACCGGCGATGACTTGCCGGACGGCACCATATTTTCCGCTGCCATGGTTTCTCCCCCCTTGGCTGACCCAGATATGAAAACTGATTTTCACGTAAGTAACATATGAAACAATCTTTTTATAGTCAAAACTTACGTAGGGGAGATAGCAGAGTTGTGTTGTGTGCAAATGTGCTTATGTCTCTGTGATTCCTAAGTGATTACGGCAGTCCAAGCAGGGCTTCTGAAGTTTCCACCCTTGCTGACGCGCCTGAACGGCGCAAATGTGCGCGACGACAATTCAATGGCAGGCGGCATGACGAACCCCAAGGATCGGCCCTTTCTTTTCCGCGTGCGTGAGGCGCTAGACGAGCTTCACCCGGCGGAACGGCGGCTTGGCGACTTCGTCTGCGACTTTCCCGGTGAGCTGGCCAGCTATTCTGCATCGGAGCTCGCCACTTTGGCGAACGTCTCCAACGCCACGGTTTCGCGCTTTGTCAAACGGCTGGGCTATGAGAACTACGAAGAAGCCCGCCGCCATGCGCGCGAGGAAAAGCAGACCGGCTCGCGCCTGTTCCTGACGACGTCGACCGACACGGCGACGGTTCAGTCGCTGGGCGCCCATGTGGCCCAGGGCATCGCCAATATCGAGGGCACCTTCGCCACCATCACCGACAGCCAGATTGACGCTGCCGTCGAGGCAATGCTGGCAAGCCGCAAGATCTGGGTGCTTGGCTTTCGCAGCAGCCATCCTTTCGCCGACTATTTCCAATGGCAGATGACGCAGGTGGTGGAAAACATTGTCGCCATACCGGGCGGGGGACAGACGCTGGGCGAGCACCTGGTCAGCGTCGGCAGCAATGACGTGGCGGTGGTCTTCGGACTGCGCCGCCGGATCGCGCGTATGGAGATGGTACTGTCGGCCATCGAAAAAAGCGGTGCGAAGCTGCTCTACATCACCGACGAGGGCGTTTCCCACCGGCAAAGTGCAACCTGGCATTTTCGCTGCCAGACGCTGGCGCCAGGGCCTCTGTTCAACCACGTCTCGGCGATGGCGATCTGCCACCTTCTCGCAACCCGCGCCATCGAACGCTCAGGTGCCGCCGGACGAACCCGTCTCAGGGGCATCGAACGAATTGGCGATGCGCTGGAGGAGTTGTAGCTCCTCATACCTTGCGACTTTCCACGACTGCATAGCCCAGTGGCGGAGGGCACTGCGCCGGGCCGCGACAGATGTTCACTTTCACGGTCAGAGTGGCCGGCGGGAAGGAACTGTTAACCACTCGCTTCCTATTGCTCAGCAGACGTTTCATCGGCGAGTCTTGAGTATGCAGTCCATGCGTTTTTCTCGAACCAATCTTCCGGACACGGCTTCGCACGATGACGGCGCGAGCCACCCTGACAACAAGCGCGGCGACAGGGCGGCAGGCCAGCTGCCCTCGGCGGCGGACGGCCCCGGCTGGCAAGATTATTTCTTCCTGGCACCCAATGTGCGCTTCACCCGCACTCCCGATTACGATGCCGCAAAGCGCCATGCGGACGGCGAGGCCGATGCCGGTCAGGGCGAAACACAGGCTGAGGTTTCCGCCGTGCAGCCGTCGATGCCGGAAGTTCAGGTCGCGGTGACGCCCCACGCTCAACCCTCGGCAACGGTGATACGCCGGCCGCAGGTCGTGGAAGCCTTGCAG
>NZ_JBFUKO010000630.1:0-3010 GCF_056400805.1 Aminobacter sp. P4_H6_2 | reverse complement strand
GTTCCTGCTGGGTGCCGACGAACTCGACCTCAGCAAGGCCGCGAACGCGTTCGTCGTTTACATAGGCACGCATGGCGACACCGGCGCGCACCGCGCCGACGTCATCCTGCCGGCTGCTGCCTATACCGAGAAGTCGGGCACCTATGTGAACACCGAAGGCCGTGTGCAGCAGACCAACCGCGCCGGCTTCGCGCCGGGCGAGGCCAAGGAAGACTGGGCCATCCTCAGGGCGCTGTCCGACGTGCTCGGCCACAAGCTGCCCTTCGACTCCCTGCCGCAGCTGCGCGCCAAGCTCTATGCGGAGCTCCCGCATCTCGCCCGTATCGACGAGATCGATTCAGGTAACAGTGACGACATCGCCAAGGTTGCCAAGCTCGGCGGCCGGCTGAACAAGGGCGCCTTCACCTCTGTCGTGAAGGACTTCTATCTCACCAATCCGATCGCACGTGCGTCGGCGGTGATGGCCGAGTGTTCGGCACTGGCCAAAAATGGCTTCAAGCAGGCGGCGGAGTAAAGGCTGTCATGGATACCTTTTTCTCCTTCTACGTCCTGCCGGCGCTGATCATCCTGCTGAAGTCGGTCGTTTTGATCGTCGTTCTGCTGATCTTCGTCGCCTACATCCTTTATGCCGATCGCAAGATCTGGGCGGCCGTACAGCTGCGCCGCGGCCCGAACGTCGTCGGGCCCTGGGGCCTGCTGCAGGCATTCGCCGATCTTTTGAAGTTCGTCTTCAAGGAACCGATTATTCCGTCCGGTTCCAACAAGGGCGTGTTCCTGCTCGCTCCTGTGGTTTCGGCGGTACTGGCGATCTCGGCATGGGCGGTGATACCGGTCAGCGAAGGCTGGGCGATCGCCAACATCAATGTCGGCATCCTCTATGTCTTCGCCATTTCCTCGCTCGAGGTCTATGGCGTGATCATGGGCGGCTGGGCCTCGAACTCGAAATATCCGTTCCTCGGCGCGCTGCGCTCGGCGGCGCAAATGGTGTCTTATGAAGTCTCGATCGGCTTCGTCATCGTCTGCGTGCTGCTCACCGCCGGCTCGCTCAACCTGACCGACATCGTCCTGTCGCAGGGCGATGGCATCGGTACGCGGCTCGGCCTGCCCAACACGTTCCTCGACTGGAACTGGCTCGCGCTTTTCCCGATGTTCGTGATCTTCTTCATCTCGGCACTGGCCGAGACGAACCGGCCGCCCTTCGACCTGGTCGAAGCCGAGTCGGAACTCGTCGCCGGTCACATGATCGAATATTCGTCGACGCCGTTCCTGCTGTTCTTCCTCGGCGAGTATGTCGCGATCGTTTTGATGTGCGCGCTGACGACGATCCTGTTCCTCGGCGGATGGCTGCCGCCCTTCGACTTCGCGCCCTTCACCTGGGTGCCTGGCGTGATCTGGTTCGTGCTCAAGGTCTGCATGGTGTTCTTCATGTTCGCCATGGTGAAGTCCTTCGTGCCGCGTTACCGCTATGATCAGTTGATGCGTCTGGGCTGGAAGGTGTTCCTGCCGATTTCGCTGGCGATGGTCGTCATTACCGCCGCCTTCCTCAAGCTTACGGGAATGGCATAATGTCCGCGCTAGCCCAAGCCGCCAAATCACTGCTTTTGCAGGACTTCGTCGGCGCCTTCTTCTTGTCCATGCGCCAGTTCTTTGCTCCCAAGGCGACGCTGAACTATCCGCATGAAAAGGGTCCGGTCAGCCCGCGCTTCCGTGGCGAGCATGCTTTGCGCCGTTATCCCAATGGCGAAGAGCGCTGCATTGCCTGCAAGCTGTGCGAAGCGATCTGCCCGGCGCAGGCCATCACCATCGAGGCCGGCCCGCGCCGCAATGACGGCACCCGCCGCACGGTGCGCTACGACATCGACATGGTGAAGTGCATCTATTGCGGCTTTTGCCAGGAAGCCTGCCCGGTCGACGCCATCGTCGAGGGGCCGAACTTCGAATTCGCGACGGAAACGCGCGAGGAGCTTTACTACGACAAGGACAAGCTGCTTGCGAATGGCGATCGGTGGGAGCGCGAGATCGCGCGCAACATCGCGATGGATTCGCCTTATCGCTGAGGCTTGAACAATGGACGGGCCAAGCCGGCTCGTCTAAGGAACGCGCGACCTGCACCGGAGGCGGAGCAAGGACGTGAACAGGGCAGGGCGCAGACGCGTACTGCCCGAAAGGAAAACCGGGGGAACCCATGCTCAACGGACTTGAAGCGGTATTTTTCTACCTCTTCGCCTTCATCGCGGTGGCGTCGGCCTTCATGGTCATTTCGGCGCGCAACCCGGTTCACTCGGTGCTCTACCTGATCCTGACGTTCTTCAACGCGGCGGGTCTGTTCCTTTTGACCGGCGCCGAGTTCCTGGCGATGATCCTGCTCGTCGTTTATGTCGGCGCGGTGGCGGTGCTGTTTTTGTTCGTCGTCATGATGCTCGACGTCGACTTCGCCGAATTCAAGTCGGGCGCTCTGCAGTATGCGCCGATCGGAGCATTCGTCGGCCTGATCCTGGCCGCCGAGCTGATCGTGGTGACTGGCGGCTATGCCTTCGTGCCGAAGCTCGGATCTGCAGTGGCTCAGCCAACGCCTGATATCGCCACACGCCACAACACGGCAGCGCTCGGCGACATCCTCTACACAAACTACATCTACTTCTTCCAGATCGCTGGCCTCGTGCTTTTGGTCGCCATGATCGGCGCAATCGTCTTGACGCTGCGCCATAAGCCAAATGTCAAGCGCCAGAACATCTCGGCCCAGGTCGCCCGCACGCCGGCTACCGCGATCGAGGTCAAGAAGGTCGAGACGGGCAAGGGAATCTGACCATGGTTGTGGGCATTGGGCACTATCTCACGCTGTCAGCGGTTATGTTCACGCTTGGCGTGTTTGGCATCTTCCTGAACCGCAAGAACGTCATCGTCATCCTGATGTCGGTCGAGCTGATCCTTCTCGCGGTCAATATCAATTTCGTGGCGTTTTCGGCCCAGCTCGGCGATCTCGTCGGCCAGGTGTTTGCGCTATTCGTGC
>NZ_JBFUKO010000629.1:0-3021 GCF_056400805.1 Aminobacter sp. P4_H6_2 | reverse complement strand
GCCATGGCTGAAGCCGGAATGATGCGATTCGGCATTCGGCTGCTGCCATTGCTGAAAGGCGAAGTGCGCCTCGGCGACGCCAAGATTTCCGACGCCAGCATCGTCGTTGATGCCATGCCCGGAACTGGCGGCTCCGACTGGAGTGCGGTGCTGCGCAGCCCAGATGGCCTGATCGATCCGCAGAAGCTTTTGAGCGAGACGTTCGGCGGCATTCACCGCGGCTTCGATGCGGTCCAGTACGACGCCATGCGCGAGATCGCGCTGTCCAATGTCGATTTCGTCCTGCCCTCGGGCGGCGAGGTCAAGGTCGTTCGCGTCGTTCAGTCGTCTTTGTCCAAGACGCGATCGGGCAAGCTGCGGATAGGGGCCAACTTCGACGTCGACGGCCGCGATGTCGAGCTTGCGGCCTCGGCCGAACGTGAAGTAGGTGCCGACCGTATTGCATCGCTCGACGCCACCGTGTCGATGACCGATCCGTTCGCCGGCATGACCAATATCCCGGCGGCCAAGGCCAGTCGCATCGGTTCGGCCGCCCTTGTCATCACTGGCAGCGAGGGCACCGGGGCCGGTGGTTCGGAGCTGATTGCCAAGGGGTCGATCGGCAAGTCGACGCTCGATCTCAAAGAACGCGGCCAGCTTGTCGGCGACGTGATGCTCGACCTCAGGCTTGCGGATGGGGAAAACAAGCTCGACGTCCGCCAACTCCTGGTCACCACCGATCGCTCAACCTTTGATTTCAGCGGTGCTGTCGGCCCGCGCCCGGCGACTGGCGTGGCAAGCGACAATCCGGCCTACCGTTTCGAGTTGATGAGCCGCGAGTCGCGCCTGGCACCCAGCGAGTCGCCCGAGCCCGCGCTCAGCTTCCTTGCTCGCGTCGCCGGAACCTATGATGTGGTCACCAAGACGCTGTCCGCCGAACAGATCGGCGTGAAGTCCGGCCCGGGCGGAGAGGCGCTGGGCAAGGCGTCGGTGCAGTTCGTCGACGGCAAGGCTCCTGGTATCTTCGTGGCTTTCAACGTCCACAACATGTCGGTGGCGCATGTGAAGCAGCTGTGGCCGTGGTTTTCGGCAAAGAATGCACGGCTCTGGGTGTTGCAGAACCTGTATGGCGGTCGCGTCGTCGACGGCAACGTGAGGTTTGATGTCAAGCCGGACCGGCTCGGTAACGGCGTGCCGCTCACGTCGCAGGAGGTCTTCGGCCGGTTCGAGATCGACGGCTCGCGCTTCGATACGGCGGGCCGCATTCCGCCCATCCGCGACGCCAAGGGTATTGTCGAGTTCCACGGCAACGATGTCGATGTCTCACTGTCGCAAGGCACCGTTTTCATGCCCAGCGGTCGCACGGTGGCGGCGAGCAACGGCACGCTCAAAGTCGTCAAGGCCAACATCATGCCGGTTCTCGGCGCGCTCGACATCGATGTCGCCGGTAGCGCCGACGCGGTTGCCGAACTCGCCTCCTACGAGCCGATCAACGCCATGCGCCATGTCGGCATCCTGCCGGAGGAGTTGACGGGCGATGTCACTGGCAACGTCAAGGCGGACATTCCCCTGACCAAGGGCATCGACACTGACAAGCTCGGTTGGACCGTAGCGCTCGACTATGACGGTCTGGCGGTCGCCAAGCCTTTTGATGGCCAGCAACTGTCGGAGGCGAAAGGCACGATCACCGTCACCCCTGAAAAGGCTGTCATCGTGGCCAACGGTAAGCTCAATGGCGTCCCTGCCGAGCTGGATATCGTCGAGCCGTTACGCGACGAAAGCATCGACAAGCAGCGCAATGTCCAACTCGTCCTCGACGACAAGACGCGCAATGCAATGCTTCCCGGCCTGTCCGACTTGTTGTCGGGCACCATCAAGGTCGACGTCGAACAACTGGCCGAAGGCAAGCGCAACATCGTCGCCGACCTGACCGCGGCCCGCCTCGATCTTCCGTGGGTTGGCTGGAGCAAGGGCCCCGGCATTCCGGCCACGGTCTCGTTCGTGATGAAACGCGACGGTGCGCGCTCGACCTTGTCCGATTTCAACCTGAGCGGAAAGACTTTCAGCATCAAGGGCGACATTTCACTCGCCGATACGAACCTGTCTTCAGCCAATTTCAACGACGTGAAGTTGAATCGCGACGACGACGTCTCGGTCAAGATCAAGCGGTCGGGCAAGGGTTATGCGGTTCAGGTTAATGGCAATTCGCTCGATGCCCGTGCGCTGATCAAGCAATTCATGGCGGATACCGACAAGGCCGGCAAATCGACGGGTGGATCTTCGGTCTCCGTCAGCGCCAATGTCGCAACGCTGATCGGTTTCAGCGGCGAAAAACTGTCCAACGTCACTCTTGAATATTCAGGCGCCGGATCGAAGGTCGGCAGCCTGAAAGTCAACGCGGCTGCGAGCTCCGGCGGACTGATAACCGTCAGCAACGCGCTGCAAGGCGGTGGGCGGCGTCTCGATGTCCGTTCCGCCGATGCCGGGGCCATCCTGCGCTTTCTCGATGTCTATGCCCGCATGCAGGGCGGTAGCCTGGCGCTTGCGCTGGAATCGACGGGCGACGGGCCGCTCAAGGGCCAGGTCGACGTGCGCGACTTCGTTGTGGTCGACGAACCACGGCTCGCCTCGATCGTCTCCAGCAAGCCCGCTGGCGACGACCGCAGCCTCAACCAGGCGGTGCGCAAGGACATTGACGTGTCCAGGGTAAGATTTGAACGCGGCTTCGCCCAGATCGACAAGCGCGAAAAATTCCTGGCACTGGAAAACGGCGTTTTGCGCGGGCCGTTGATCGGCACCACTTTCCAGGGCGTGCTCTATGATCAGCAGGGCCAGATGAACATGACCGGCACCTTCATGCCGGCCTATGGCCTCAACCGCATCTTCGGCGAGCTGCCGCTGGTCGGCGTCATCTTGGGCAATGGACGCGACCGAGGCCTGATCGGCGTCACCTACAAGCTCTCGGGCGACGCCAATGCGCCCAAGCTGCACGTCAATCCGCTGTCGGTGATCGCGCCCGGCATTTTCCGGACGATCTTCGAA
>NZ_JBFUKO010000628.1:0-3032 GCF_056400805.1 Aminobacter sp. P4_H6_2 | reverse complement strand
TTGTAGCCCTTTGCCTTGAGTGCTGCGACCAGTTCGTTGCCGTCGCTGATCCAGCGCAGCGAAGACTTGGTCGGCATGGCAATGCCGACGGTGCCCTTGTCCTGGGCGTGCGCCTGGTAGGACATGGCAGCCAGACTGACCGCGAGCGCGGCCACGAACGTCTTGATGATCTTCACTTCTCTCTCCCTTGTGAAGTGCCGGCGCGCGGACGCAAGCGCTCGCGCGTGGCCCCGCCATGAACGGCGCGGCAAAGCCAGTTTGTGCAACATTCTCCCAAAGAGCCGCGAGC
This sequence comes from Aminobacter sp. P4_H6_2, assembly GCF_056400805.1. Classification (NCBI taxonomy): domain Bacteria; kingdom Pseudomonadati; phylum Pseudomonadota; class Alphaproteobacteria; order Hyphomicrobiales; family Phyllobacteriaceae; genus Aminobacter; species Aminobacter sp. P4_H6_2. The sequence goes on along the minus strand of NZ_JBFUKO010000628.1, from coordinate 2,743 downwards.
CCTGCGTTTCCTCCGCTCGATGCTCCAGCGCCCGGCTGGATTGTATCGAACTCGCGACGGCCACCAGAATTATGGAGTACGACATAACAGTCAAATGCAATCTTAGATGTTTCTCATATCATTTCTGGTATGTTTGATGACGAGGGCACGAAGCCCGCGCAACGGCCTTGGGAGGGGCTGAACCCATGGTCGACATCCCGGTCGACGTGCGGATGCAGGGTCTGAGCGTTCGTCTCAGCGAAAGCGAGACGCTGCTGCGCAGCGGCCTCAAGCTCAGGCACATGCGTTTGGTCGTCGCCCTTGAGGATCACGGCCAGATCAGCGCCGCCGCCCAGGTCATGAACATGTCCCAGCCGGCTGCCTCGCGCATGATCTCCGAGATCGAGGACATCCTCGGGGTACAGATCTGCGACCGGCTGCCGCGTGGCATCAGGCTGACGCCTTATGGTGCAGCCCTTGCCCGTCGCGGCCGCGCCATCCTGCTTGAAATGCAGCAGGTCGACCGTGAAATTTCCGATCTCAAATCAGGCAAAGGCGGTTCCGTGGTCATGGGTGCCGTGACCGCACCGGCGATTGAACTCGCAGTGCCCGCCATCCGAAAGATCCGCCAGCGCTACCCGCGCATCGAGATTTCCGTTCAGATCGAAACGAGTGCGGTGCTGGCGCGCGAACTGCTCGCCTCGCGCCACGACTTCATCATCGCCCGCATTCCCGACGACTTGGACCCGCGCCTGTTTGAAAGCCGCATTATCGGCATCGAAAAAGCTTGCCTGATCGTCCGGCGCGGCCATCCGCTGGCTGGTTCCGGCACCGTCCCGTTGGAGCGTCTCGCTGAATTCGACTGGGTGTTCCAGCCCGGCGGATCGCTGCTGCGCCAGACGGTGCAGGGCATTTTCATGAGCCGCAACGTCCGCATGCCTGACCGCATCCTCAACACCAGTTCGCTGCTGCTGACGCTGGTGATGGTGTCTCAGTCCGACGCCATCGCCCCGATCGCCGTCGACGTCGCCAAATTCGTCAACAGCGAGAGCGGGTTGGCTGGGGCAATCGAAATCCTGCCGATCGCCTTCGAGATCAACGTCCAGCCCTATAGCCTGATCATGGTGCGCGGCCGCACATTGTCACCGACAGCGCAGCTGCTGTACGATCATATCCTGCGGGAGATCGCCTGACCTCAAACCTTCTCGCAAAGCGCTTCGAAGAACGCCACATTGTCGAGATCCAGCGGATCATCGACCGGCAGCGCCTGCGACGACATCTTGGCGATGACGACTTCGGCCTTCTCGTCGACATAGAGCCACTGGCCGTGAATGCCGATGCCGCAATAGGCATTGGCGTTGTTGCCGCTCTGGTACCACTTGTTGCGATAGCGGCCATTGGCAAACAGGTTGACCATATCGCCGCGCTGCCAGGCCTCAGCGTGACCGCCATGGATTGTATCGTCGACCCAGGCTTGCGGCACGACCCGCCCACCTGCAGCCATACCGCCCTGCCGCATCATTTCACCAACGCGGGCAAGATCACGCGTCGCCACCGACACACCGCCGGCGGCGCGCGCCGAGCCCTCGCCATCGACGGTCACGAAGCCGTCGCGCTTTGCGCCAAGCGGCCGCCACAGCTTCTCCGACATCAGGTCGGCATAGCGCTGACCTGAAGCGCGCTCCACGATGATGCCGAGCAGGTCGGAATTGGGCGAACGGTAGCGGAAGGTCTTTCCGTGCGGCTCGTCCAGCTGCTGCAGCGTGACCAGGAATTCGCGCAGCGTTTCGGCCCCACCGCCGGGGTTCCACATAGTGGCACGGCGATAGCGGGCAAACGCACTTTCGGGATCGAGATAGGCTTCCTCGAAATCGAGGCTGACGGTCATGTCGAGCACGTGCCGCACCGTCGCATTGGCATATACCGAGCCCTTGGCTTCGGGCACATAGGTGGTGACGGGCGCGTTCGGGTCGAGCTTGCCGTCGGCCTCCAGCGCGCCCGCAAGGATTGCCGTCAGCGACTTCGAGATCGAAAAGATGATATGTCGCGCATCCGGCCGCATTGTTGGTGCGAACCAGTCGCCGACGAAGCCTCCCTTCTTCATCACCACCAGAGCGTCCGTCGACGAGCGCTCAAGGAAGCCCGCTACCGTCTCGTTCCGGCCATTGATCGCAACGTTTTCGGCAAGCAGCCCGCCGAGGTCGACCGGCGTCTCTTTCACATGGCCTTCATCGGCTGAAATCCGTGCGCTGCGCACCATCTCGCCGACATTCTGGAAGGCCCAGCGGCTGTAAGGCTCCTCGCGCCAGTTGGCGAGCGTCACATCGCTGCGGCCAAAGCCGAAAGTCCGCTCGAACAAGGTGGATGACGTCATGATCTTTTCCCTTCTATATTCAGGCCAATGCCGCCGAAATCGCGTGCACGGCCTTCAAGGTCGCCACCGAATAGGGCACCGAGGTGAAGTCGGGCCAGGTCGACAACTTCACCGTCACCATCCTGCTGTCCCTGTCGATATGGATCAACTGCCCGAATACACCCCGGCACATCAGTGCACGCGAGCGTGGATCCTCGATCCAGAACTGGTTGCGGTAGCTGCCTTCTGGCATCGAAGCACTGTAATCGGGGCCGTGCACGCCCTGACGGGTCTCGGCGATCCACGCGGCCGGCACAATGCCAGCACCATCTTCCAGGATCGTCTGGCCGAAGCGGGCATAATCTCGCAGCGTCGCGTTGAAGCCGCCGTCAGCCAGCGCGTAGCCAGCAC
>NZ_JBFUKO010000627.1:0-3034 GCF_056400805.1 Aminobacter sp. P4_H6_2 | reverse complement strand
GCCTTCGACATGCCGCCATTGTCCGAGATCAGCGCGAGCTTGGTCAGCTTGAGCTTGTCGAGGGCGTAGTCGATGTTCGGCTTCATCTGGTTGACGCCAGTGGCCGAACCAGAGAAGTGGAACGGACCGACTTCGGGCGTCAGTTGCGTAGAAGCAGCTGACGAGACCTGGGCAATATTCTTTTCGGTCGCAACTGGAACCACGGGAATGGTTTCCTGGCTGGTAGCCGGGCCGACCAGAGCCTGGACCTTCTCGTTTTCGATCAGGCGACGGACTTCGCTGACGGCGTGGGTCGGATCGGTCATCGTGTCGCCAAGAACAAGCTCCGCTTTCTTGCCCAGGATGCCGCCGGCAGCATTGATGTCTTCGATGGCGAGCTTCCAGCCGATTTCGGCGGTCTTGCCGATGGAGGCGCCGCCACCGGTAAGTGACATGATGCCGCCGACCTTGACGGTCTCTTGGGCGTGCGAAATGCCGGCCGAAAGCGCCAATGCGGCCATCGAAACCATTCCGATGGCGCTGTGTCGCGTGATGGATTTATTCCATTGGAAGTTCATGCGTATCTCCTCCGCTTACTTCAATCGCCAGCCAGTCACGTCCAACTGTCGGCGGCATCGTCTGGTCGGACGATGGAGGGTCGCAGAGAAATGAAATTTTGGTGGTTCATCTGCCGCTACTGGCGCAGTAGTGCCTGTTGGAGGTGGCGGCTCAAAATTGCCTCTAGGCCAGTGCGCTGTGGCCCCGAGGTATAAGCATGAGGTGAGACCCAGGTGACAGCAATTTTCTTCAATACAGCCCATTCTGGCAGCTACAATACTCAGTTATGAAGGCTGATCGGACACGTCCCCATGCCGCTGAAATGCGGGCCCTTGCAAGAATAGACCGCTCGCATTTTTTTGTGGGCAAGAGTTTCGACCAGCCTGAGTTCGTCACAGCCAGCGTTTCGTCTCAGCGGCAAGCTCCGCACGCCCACGAGACGTTCGTGATCGGCGGCATCAATGGGGGATACGGGACACAGTTCGTCCGCGGCAGCCAAAGGCTTGCCGGTGCGGGCGATCTGACCCTGTACAACCCAGGCGAGGTTCACGATTGTGCGCCTGGATGCGAAGCCGGATTTGACTATCGCGTATCATATCCCAGCGTCCATTTGATGAAGCGAGTCGCGATGGAGGTCTCAGGCCATTCGCGGGTAGGCACACCGTTCTTCAAGGCGCCGATTATTCAGGATCCAAATGGTTTGGCCGCGTTCACGATGGCGCACCGCACAATCGAGCTGGATCGGGATACCTTGGCTGGGGACGAGGGGCTGATACAAATCTACGCGCGCTTTCTCGTTCGACACGCGGAGATCATCCCAGCAGCAATCGGTCGAGAGCAGAGACCCGTCGAGCGCGTCAAAGTGATGATTGCCGACCGATGCACCGAAGACATCTCTTTGGCGGACCTCGCAGCGGAAGCTGGCCTTTCGCGCTTCCATCTGATCCGGGTCTTTCAGCGCGCCACCGGGCAGACGCCGCATGCCTATCTCATCAATCGTCGCATCGAACGCGCAAAGGCATCGCTAAGGGCGGGAGAAAAACTGAGCGTGGTGGCGGTTGCAACTGGCTTTTCAGACCAGGCCCATCTGACGCGTGTTTTCAAAGCTCGCGTTGGTGTGACGCCTGGGGTTTATCGCGCGGCCGTCGCTTCGTAAGCCGTCCTTGATAACCACATGACTTACCCGGCCAGCGCGTTGATGCGAGCGCTGCGCATACTTGATCGGCAGAGCTTAACTTTCTTCAAGGTGGGGAAGATCGGCCTCATCGGTGGATGCGTGCACCCGGATTCATAGTGCACGCGAACCGAGAGCCGATGGTTTGCCCAGCCGGTACTTCAGATTCTTGAAAACATCTCTCGTGGCCCGACCGAAAACACGGGCCACAGCAATTTGCTTCAATACCAAGCGCTTCCGCTACTGCAGCATTCGGTCATGAAGGCAGGTCGTTCTTGATCGCCTTCAGGACGGGGGGATTGGATTGTCGCTGTGGGGGGCGACGGCGCGGACACGGATCACACCACCTGTACCCAATGGAGATGAGACGGACCTCGTAGGGCCGTCAAAGCTCTGACTTGTCGAACGCAGCAATCATGCAGCGCTGTAGTCAAACGCGGAGGATACGCCATGTCGAATGCACAACCAGATGCCCTCAAGTCCCTATACAAAAGTTGGTCAGGCTCCATGGCCAGCAATCCAAGCATGCCCCTGGACGAATTGCGACGCATGTTCGAGCACTGGGCTGACGTGACTGCTGAGCCCGGCGGGGTGGACTACATCGAAGGCGATGCCGGCGGCGTCCAGGGGCTCTGGGCGGTACCGAAGGGAGCTAGCCAGGACAGGGTCCTGCTATGCACGCATGGTGGCGGATATGTCTGTGGTTCTATGTATTCGCATCGCAAGATGTACGGGCACTTCGCCAAGGCGTTTGGTTGTCGCGCCCTGATCCTGAACTATCGCTGTGCTCCCGAACATCCGCATCCTGCACCTGTTGAAGATACGACAAACGCCTATCAGTGGCTGCTGGATCAGGGCATCCGGCCCCAGCACGTTGCCCTGACCGGCGACTCGGGCGGTGGTGGGCTCGCCCTTGCAACGTTGTTGCGAGCGCGGGAACGCGGCCTTCCAATGCCATCGTCGGTGATACCCCTGTCGCCCTGGCTCGATATGGAGGCGACAGGCGAGACGTATCACTCCAATAGCGACAAGGATGCCCTGGTGCAGCGGGAAATTGTTTTGGGGATGGCCACCACTTTCCTGGGCGAGGACGGCAACCGGAACGATCCGTTGGCAAATCCGCTAATGGCCGACCTCCGCGGCCTGCCGCCCATGTATATACAGGTCGGCGGCGACGAGACGCTGCTCGATGACAGCCGCAAGCTCGCCGACAAGGCGCGCAGCGAAGGAATCGAGGTAATGTTCGAGATCGAGCCAGGCATGCAGCATGTCTATCATTTCCTCGCAGGTGTTGCCCCGCAGGCAGATGCGGCTATCCGGCGT
>NZ_JBFUKO010000626.1:0-3038 GCF_056400805.1 Aminobacter sp. P4_H6_2 | reverse complement strand
CCACATGGTCGTGGTTCTGTGTCGACTGCAGCAGCGCTTGGAGACACGGATCAGGAACGCCCTGGGCTCTTCTGATCCCAGCGACGGACCGGGTAACGGCGGGAGGGACACATCGCTTTCGGCTCCGGGATACCATCGGCCTTCGGCTGGTAGCCCGGCGCGCTGTAACAACGCCGTTTCCAGCACGATGTCCGCAGCTGAAGAAGCGGCCCTGACAGATCATCAGAGACGTTGGGACGCGCTTGATGTTGAGGTCGGATACTCGCGGGTCCGCGCTGCCGAGATCGAGGCCATTGAAGCTGAAGACCAAATCCTCGATGCCGTGGCAGACACACCCGCACAGTCACTTGTCGGGGTCATCGCCAAACTAAAAGTCATAGTCGGCGCTGGCGAGAACGTGGATGACACTTCGTCATTTCCCTGGCCGCAAATTCAGTCGGTTTTGGCGGATCTCAAGGACCTGAGCGACCGCGACAGGCACGTGCTGCCGCGCCCCGGCGATAGCCAGCTTGGCGGCAATCAGCCTGGCGACAGCCCCGGCCTGGACGGCGAGACCGGCCGACCCCGCGCATACATGTCAGACGGCGAGACGGCTGCCGGAAGCCGCCGGCGGCGAGGCTGAACCCACTGCAGGATCGCGGGAGGCGAGACTGCGATGGCACGCGCCAACACACACCAGACGTCCCTGCATCGGCCGTCGAGCAGGCACCTTCACAACAATGGGAGAGAGAAAATGAGCTTGAGAAGTCCTGTGCGGCTCGCACTCATATGGAGTGCAGTTTTTGCGCTAGTGCTCATCATGTTGGGTGGCACGGCTTGGGCCGAGACCACCAAGGAGCGGATCTTGCGCGAGGGCAAGATCGTCATTGGCATCCACAACCGCTCACCCTGGGGCTTTCGCAATGAAGCCACTGGCGAGGCCAAGGGATGGCACCCGGACCTGCTGAGAGCTGCCTTTTCCGAACTCGGCGTCAAGGAGCTCGATATCCGGGTCACCGAGTTTGGGGCCTTGATTCCGGGTCTGCTGGCAGGGCGCTTCGATGCCGTTGCCTCTGGGCTTTCCATCACGCCTGAGCGCTGCCGGCAGGTCGCCTTCGGGTCTCCGGATCTGAAGGTGCACGACGCCGCCATCGTGCTCGCTGGCAACCCAAAACAGATCCATAGCTTTGCGGATATTGTGAGCAAAGAGATCATCATGGGTGCCGGACGCGGAAGTGTCTCGGTCAAGAATGCGGCTGCAGCCGGTGTGCCTGAAAACCGTATGCTGCTGTTCCCCGACATCGAAGCCAACATCTCGGCCCTGCGCTCCGGCCGCATCGATGTGACGGTGCTGTCGTCTCCCACCGTCATCGGGCTGCTTGCGGGCGGCAAGGCCAAGGGCCTGGAGAGTGCGACACCGTTCGTGACGACAGATGAACAGGCGACCTATGCAGCTGTCGCCTTCCGCGCCGAAGACCAGGATCTGAGAGCGCTGTGGGATGAACGACTGGCTGCCCTGACGCAGGACGGCACGGTGACCAAGATCATGGCCCGATATGGCTTTGGCGAGACTGAGGTCGTGCCGAATACGGTCACCGTGGAGAAGCTCTGTGGCAATGGCGCGGGTACCGACGGTGCTGGCACTGTGGGTGCGGGCAAATGAGTATGCTCGAGATCTGGCTCGGCATTCTGCAGGGATTTCGTGTCACCGCCCTGGTGACACTCTACGGCCTTGTCTTTGCCATCCCCTTTGGCCTTGTCTTCGGCGTCGCCCAGTATCTGACGACGGGTCCGGTGCGGTTTGTCGTGACCTCGATCATCGAGTTCTGGCGCAGCTCTGCAGTCATCATCTTGCTGTTTGTCTTCTACTACGCCCTGCCCCTGGCCGGAGTGGCGCTGTCCGCGATGACAGTCGCTGCCATGGTGCTGGGGCTCAACATTGGCGGTTATGCCAGCCAGGCCGTCAGGGCAGGCCTGCAGGCGCTCGACCGTGGCCAAAAAGAAGCTGGCCACGCACTGGGGCTCAAGCGCTCCACCATCTTGTTGCGCATTGAGCTGCCGCAGGCGCTGGTGGCGATGAGCCCGACCTTCATCAACCAGCTGATCCAACTGGTGAAGGCGACATCGCTGGTCTCGCTGGTCACGCTGACCGACATGACCTTCCGCGCCAAGGAGATCTCCCAGATCGAATACGATCCTGTGCCGATCTACACCTCACTGCTGCTGGCCTACTTCATCGTCTGTTATCCGGTCGCGCTGTTCGGGCGCTGGGCCGAACGGCGCATCAACCCGGCAAGGGAGGCGCGTCGTGGCGTTTGATGTCGCGTTTGCGCTGTCGACGGTGCCAACAATCCTGAGCGCCATCGGCATGACCTTGCTGGTGGCGGCCCTCAGCTGCCTCGGTGCCTCGGCCATCGGGTTCGGCTTTGAACTCATCCGCCGCTCGGGCGGTGTCGGAGGCCTCTTCGTCGGCTTCGTGATCGACTTCATCAGGGCAACGCCGGTGCTGGTCTGGCTCTATTGCCTGTATTTCATATTGCCGTTTTACGGCATTCGCCTTGGTGCGCTTGCCGTCGGCATCATCGGGCTCAGCTTCTATTACAGCGGCTATCTCGCAGAGGTGTTCAAGGCCGGCATCGATGCCATCCCCAATGGTCAGGCCGAAGCCGCAAGGGCCCTGGGGCTGAGCCGGATGGATGCCACCATCTTTGTCATCGCCCCGCAGATGCTGCGTAATATCGCAGCCCCCATGGGCAACTACTTCGTTTCGATCCTCAAGGCGACGCCCTATCTGGCGGTGCTGGCGGTGCCCGAGATGCTCGGACGTGCCTTCGACATTGCGTCTGACACTTATCGCTACGCCGAGCCGCTAACGGTTRCCGGCCTCATTTTCCTTGGTCTTGCACTCGTCATTTCGCAAGCCATCAAGCGGCTTGAGATCCGCCTGCTTGGGCCGACAAACCGGTAACCCCGCGGTCGGTCACGTCTCCGCAAATTCAGACACTTAGATTGTTCACTTAAAGCACAGAGAGAACCATGACCCAGACCGACGACCAGCT
>NZ_JBFUKO010000625.1:0-3046 GCF_056400805.1 Aminobacter sp. P4_H6_2 | reverse complement strand
GGCGTCCCCATGTCGGGTAATCGGAAGGAAAGCCAAGGCCGAGAAAACTGAGCGCCGATTCCGTGATGATCGCGGTTGCGATGCCGAGGGTGGCGGAAACCATGATCGGGGACAGAACATTGGGAAGAATATGCCGTGTGATAATGCGGCGCTCCCTTGTTCCAATACTTTTGGCGGCAAGAACAAATTCCTGCTCCTTCACCGACAGCACCGCACCGCGAACGATACGTGCGGTCTGCATCCAGCTGGTAATCCCGATGACTGTCACGATCAGGAGAAAGATGCCTGTTTCCGGCCCAAAGGCGGCCCGCAGCGTGTCGCGAAATAGCATGACGATGACCAACAGCAGCGGCAACAGAGGCAGTGCCAAGAAAAGGTCGGTCAGTCGCATCAGCAGACTATCCAAACGGCGGACGTAGCCGGCCACGACACCAACGAAGGTACCGACGACAAGCGACAGCAGCATCGCCGCGATACCGACAGACAAAGACGTGCGCCCGCCAGCAAGCACCTGCGCAAACATGTCCCGGCCCAGATTGTCGGTCCCCATCGGATGCGAGAACGAAACACCCTGGTTCTTGGCCTTGATGTTGATCGTCTGCGGATCAATACCGTGGACATAAGGGCCGACCACCACTAGCACTATGATGGAAATGAAGATGATCGCGCCAATAACGCCGCCCCGATGGGCGCGAAACTGGCGCCACACGTCGGCACCCGGCGAGCGTTGCTTGGGGCTTGCAAGCACGCCTGCTGCGCCGCTAGTCAGGTGGGCGGCGGCCTCAGTCATAGCGAATCCTCGGGTCGAGAACGCCGTAGAGGAGATCGGCAATAAGGTTGAACAGCACGATCAGCACGGCAAAGATGAAAGTCAGTGTCTGGACGAGCGGCATGTCCGCGCCTTGTATGGCGATGATCAGCAACTGTCCCAGCCCATTCACGCGGAAGATCTGCTCGGTGATAATTGCGCCGGAAAAGATCGTTGGGATTCCAAGCGCAATGACGGTCACCACCGGTATCAAGCTGTTTCGCAGCACATGGACGAGCAACACCACGCGTTCGTGCATGCCCTTGGCGCGGGCTGTCCGCACATAGTCATGGTTCAGATTGTCGAGCATGGACGCCCTCACAAAGCGGCTCAGCTGCGCTGCATTGTAGAGTGCCAGCACGGCCACCGGCATCACCATCTGGCGGACCTGCACCCAGAAACTCGACCAGTCCGTTACGCGATGCGTCGTGTCATAAATCGACGGAAACCATTGCAGGTGCACGCTGAAAACGACGATCAGGACCACTCCGGTAAAGAAGGTCGGGACCGAAAAGCCCACCATAGAGACAAAGGTGCCGATCTGATCGAACCAGGAGTATTGCTTGTAGGCGGAGAGGATGCCGATCGGCAACGCAATCAATATGCCGACAACATAAGACATGCCAACAACCCAGAGCGTCTGAGGCATGCGCTCGGCGATAAGATCGACGACCGGGCTGCGGGTGGCCCAGGAACGTACGCGCAGCCGCTCGGCCGAATTGCCGATCTCGATGCCGAGCAYACGCTCGAGGACATTCAGAGGCTCGTTGATGAAGAATTGCTCCAGCCATTTGAGGTAGCGGATGTGAAACGCTTCACCGAGGCCCAGGGATAGCCGTATTTGCTCGCGCACCTCAGACGGGATAGTCAGCGGCAGGTTCCCGGTTGGATCGTTTGGTGCAAGGTCAAGCAGGGCAAAGATAATGAAGCTTATGATCAGCAGCGTCGGGACTGCAAAGATCAGGCGCCGGAGCGTGTAGTTCAGCATAGGTGCCCTCTGCTAGGCCACGATGGATCTGGATTGAACCAATCGAAACTCATGAACGTGCTCGATTTTGCAACTCCAACGGGCGCCAGTCGGAAACACGTTGGCATTTCCTTGTCCCGCTAGAGTTCCCGTTCTCGCAGACGCCGGGAGCGTCTGCGTATTTCGGTTTGATTCCTAACCTTGCTCCGCAGGCAAGGCAGCGCCAGCGGAGCAAGAAAGGGATCAAAATTACTTGGCGCGTGTCCAGTCGGCCGCGTTCCAAAGTTCGGCGTCCCACGCGTTCATCTTGACGCCTTCAAGCGTCGCAGTGTGGGCTGCTACATTGCCGCGATGAATCAGGGGGACGAGGCCGCCACGGTCAACGAGCATGTCGTTCAGCTGCTTTGCCAGCTTCGCGCGTTCGTCGGGCGATGCCGTCTTGGCCAGCTCTGCGATCCTGGCATCGTATTCAGGGTCGCAATATCTCTGCATATTGCCTCCACCCCAGTTTGTTGCGGGGCTGGGGATGTTGTTGCATGTAAACTTTGCCAGGTACTGCTCGGGGTCGACGCCGGCGAAATTGTCGGCGTACATCATCACATCGGCGTAGAGTTTCCATGCCGTGTCCGGACTTGCCGGATCGCCCCCGAAGAATACCGAACCGTCGATATTGCGCAGTTCGGTTTCGACGCCGATCTGCTGCCACATGTCCTTAATCAGCGCTTGCGTTGCCTGGCGAACCGCATTGGTCGATGACTGGTAGAGGATCGATAACCTCACCCCGTCCTTCTGGCGGACGCCATCCGCGCCTCGTGCCCAACCAGCATCGTCGAGCAGTTTGTTGGCAGCGTCGAGGTCCTGGACTTTGCACCAATCGTTTGTCGTCGACGTATAGATCGCCGGTGCTGGCAGGACATTACAGCCAATTGCCGCTGATACGCCGTAGCCCGCCTCGACCAGGACCGAGCGATCGATCGCAAGTGACAGGGCCTTTCTCACGGCCGGATCGACCATGAACGGATGCGGGCCACCTTCCAGGGTCGAACGCTTTTCTCCCAGTGCAGGGTCTGGATTGGTGAAGTTGAGATCCAGCCGCTCGACGGAACTGCCAAAGGATACGACTACGCTGCCTTTTCCGGCTGCAGCCATCTGAGCCAGAATCTCGGGTTCGACCTGCAGTCTCCAGGCATAGTCGAATTCTCCGGTTTCAAGCACGGAGCGCGCAGCGGAAGCAGGGTCTCCACCGCCCTTCAGCATCACTGTGGCGAAGG
>NZ_JBFUKO010000624.1:0-3049 GCF_056400805.1 Aminobacter sp. P4_H6_2 | reverse complement strand
TTAGACACCAGCACGAAGCCTCGCGTCTTGTTCTCGTTGTCAGAATCCGTTGTATTCATCGCATTAAACAGATCCGACGCCGTTACCCATACGGGCGGATATTTGTAGCGAGCAACGTCGAGAATGAGGAACCGGTCCGTCTCCGCGTCGTAGGCTGCAAGGGGTGATATATGGCCGCCGCGCTCCTGCCCGATAGCCTTTCGCAAGTAGTTTACAATCACATAGTGGTCGGGCTTCGAAAGGTAGTCGCGCGCCTCGGCGCGAAATCCATCCAGATTGGAATCAGAAGCGTGGCGGACGGCCACCCGCACGGGATGAAGCGCAATCAGCCCGCCGATCTGGTCGAGCGTCATTCCCTGCTTCCTGAGCACGTCGCTCGGCAGCACTGCTTCGGTGCGGGCATCAAGGAAATTGTCCTGGGTAAAGGTGTGGTATGGATCAAATTCTGGAGTGCTCGGTGCGGCCAACTGTAGCGCATTTAGCACCATCACAATGCTCGCAACCCCGCAAAATGCCTGGTTCTCCTGCGTCAGGAAATTACTTGCAAGCGGGAAGTAGGCTGCCCTGGCATCACTTTCCAGGAACAGTTCCGCCCCCGCGGTCGAACGGAAGTCCAGCAATTGGTTCGGGAGCGGAAGTGTTTGAGCGTGCGCCGGCCCAGCAAGGGCCAACCACAGAATTCCGATATGAAAGAAGCGATCGATCATCAATACCCACTTTGCGCGCCGCATGGAGTACTGCTCAATATCGTCGCTACAACACAACGCGGCGGCGGCACTCTTGAAATAGCCGACGTCGGGGGTAGCTTCGACACCTATCACATACAAACGTGCTCCTGGACGCCACCGCTGTCAACGGTGGAGCCGTTGTTCACTCTAGGTTGGCGTCCGCTAGTTTCGTCGTTGACAGCGGAAGCTCGGCACAATGGCTCATCCTGTGCATCTTTTCGTCCAACTCTGTGTGCTTGATGATGTGATGATGACAGGCCTTGTCATGAGAAACCGGGTTGAAAGCAGTGTTTTCCGCATCTCATCGGAGCGGCGTTGTCGAGTTTGCGGCCAGCCGTCCAGCTTCAAATAATCAGTACAATGCCGGTGATCGCGAGGGCTGTAATCCAGATGAGATCGAAATTGATCCATCCACGGCGAAGCAATGAAAGCCCCAGCCATTCATAGACGGAAACGCTGACAACAAGGATCACTGCAAGCATGGCGGCCATGTGTAGCCCCACCGCTGCCAGCGCTGTGGGCAGCGATCCGGCAGCCGTCAGCTTGCCCGTCGGGCTAACCGAAACGCAAAGCGGTATGAGTACAGGCACGAGCATGAGGCCGGCACCGTGGGCGGTCGCCATCAAGAAAGACCAGAATCCAAGCCCCATCATCCCCGTTTTCATTCCGACTCGAACTCGGTGGCGATGGCCGTATGCGGCATGGAAAGCGGCCCAGCCAATGAGCATCATGCCGGCAGCCGCTTCCAAAGGGCGCTGCTCAACGAAAATGCCGAGCGCCAACACCACCATCGCAACGATGGCAATCGAAACGGTATGTCCTATCGCTATGGGGACCAGCGACAACAATATGATCTTGCGGCTTTGCCGGTGCAAGCCGAGGGCAACCGCAAACAGCCACCCCATGGCAGGGTTTAGGCCGTGAAATGCGCCAAGGCCGGCAAGCACCAGCCAAGGCGAGATGGAAATCATGATAAGCTACTACGGCATCTTTCCGAAAATCGGCATCGATTTTCGGAAAGAACGATACGTGGATTCAAAGACTTAGAGCATCCTTTGTGCGTCCAGTTGGATGCACGGCGCTCTAATCGCTGGGTGGCTGCCGGCGTCATCAGGGATAGCAGTAGGAATCGGACGAACAATCGCCTCCCTCCAAACGCACCTGATGCGGCCGATGGCCTTTTGGCCAGTCGACGAAAAAATCCTCGTCGAATTTGATCCCGCCATTTTCTCCCACGTCGAGCTTCACCATCCACCCGTCGATGCCATCGGGATAGAACTGCGGGTCGATGGCGCCGTACAGAGAGTTGGTAAAATAGACCCGCTTTCCATCTCGGCTGATTTCGACCATTTGCGGGCCACCACTAAGCGCGCCATTGCTCGCCTTTGGGTGGGTTGCCCGGGACACGATACCACCTATGCGGACCCTGCCGGCCTCTTTCGGGTTGAACGGGTCCGACACGTCGTACTGGATCATGTCTCCCGTGCCCCAGCAGGAAACGTAGAGGAAACGGTCATCCATCGACAGGTCGATGTCGGTCACCAGCGGGGCGACCGCATTGAAGCCCTTGAGCACGGGTGGCAGCAGGGCCGGATCCGCAGGTTCGGCGGGGATCACGATCACCTTTTTCACGGCCCATTTGTCGCCGTCGCGGTACCATGTCCAGATCGAAGCCGAGAGATCCTTGAGGCTGATGACACAGCCAACAAAGCCATAGGCCTTGGTCGGATCATGTGCCGGGCGCAATTCGAACACGAGCTGGTGTTCTTCGCCGAAGTCGATCTCCTGAAGGTGCTTGCGTTTGTGCAGATCCCAGAAGTGCAGCCTGCGCCCATATTTGCTGCCCAGCAGTATCTCCGGAACGAGCCCGTTCTCGAATGTATCGGGGGTTCCCCATTCGCTCGTCACCATCGTGTCGTGACCGAGATGCCACCAGAAATCATAGGCAAGCTGCTGAGGTCCCCGGTCCATCTCCCACTGACCGAGAACGTCGAAACTCCCGGAATCCAGCAGGAATATGCCGCCAGGCGCCTTGCCCTCTGCGTTTCCAAGCGCGTTCACGTATATTCCTTCGGGACCGCAGTGGATGGTGTGCAGGCGCGAATAGCCAGCCTTCTCTGCAATTTCTTCCGGCTCGATGACCCTGACGATCTCAGGGTTTCTCGGATCCGGCTTGGTGTCGATGATGTGCAGCCGCGACGACCGCAAGCCTGGCACGACAAGGTAGCGCCGCTCCATATGGGGGTGCGGCGCATTGGGACAGAGGCATGACGAGCAGGCATTCCAGCCGAAATGATGCAGTTCGTCGCCCACATTCGGCA
>NZ_JBFUKO010000623.1:0-3054 GCF_056400805.1 Aminobacter sp. P4_H6_2 | reverse complement strand
GACAAGATCGGCGCTGTGCCCGGCGATGCGTCGCCCGAATATGCGAAGGCCGTTGAGGAGCAGAGCCGTCTCTTCGCCACGGAACTCGGCCGCTATCGCGCCGAACGGCGCAGCCTTGAGGCCTCCATTGCCATGCGTGAGCAGGAGATCGCAGCGTTGGACCGGCAGCTTGCGGATGTCGCCATGAAACTTAGTTCAACGCAAAGCGAACTGGAAACGATCCGCCGATTGGCCAAACAGGGCCTTGCCGTTCATCGTCTAGGCCCGCTGGAGCGCAGCCTGAGCGACGTCCAGCGCGAGCGACAGGATTTGGAGATCGCCAAGCTGCGCGCGCGACAGGAGATCAATACGGCGACTGGTGAGATCGCCAGTTTGGACGAGCAGCGCCGTGCCACAGCGCTCGCTGGTGCCCAACGCATAGCGATCGATCTTCGCGCGATCGCTGAACAGAATGATACCTCCGTTCGCATCCTGGACAGCGCCGCCTATTATTCGTCGAACCTCTCCCGCCTGATCGACGCCGAGTCCGCCCCGCAGCTACGTTTCAGCATCGTGCGGACTGATGATAACGGCACGACCGAGTTCGACGCGACCGAGACGACGCGTGTTCAGCCTGGCGATATCGTCAAGGTGTTCAGAGTGGCGGCCGAGACAACCGGCACCCTTCCGGTCGAAACACAATCGACGCGGCCCTGACGATTTCGCGCCGGCATATCGAAGGCTTCTCCATGTTAGAAACGCGCCATCCGAAGGAATTGCTGATCCAGCAGCGCGTGGCGCCGGAGGCCAGTCTCTACGACTGGCGCTGGATGATTCGCTCGGGCTTGAAACGGCTCTGGCTCATCATCGCTGGAGCCCTTCTGTGCGCCGCACTTGCCGTCGGCTATGTCGCGCTTCGCCCCGCGCACTACACGGCGTCGGCTGTCCTCACCATCACCAATCTGAGATTGTCGACCAGCGGCGAAGACGCGTTCTTCACCGAGTCTCAGTTCGACCCGACCTTCCTCGAGACACAAATAGAGACCATCGGTTCGACGCCCGTACTTTCCAGTGTCCTTCAGACGCTGAAGCTAGGTGGACCCGACGCCTCCAATCAGCAGAGCGCGATCAAGGCCCTGCGCGGGGGCCTTGCCATCCAGCGGCTCGGTCAGAGCAATCTCGTCGAGATCCGCTATACCTCCCGGACGCCGCAAGATGCGGCGAACATCGCCAACGAGGTGGCGCGCGCCTATATGGCCAAGCAGGAAGCCGATCGCTCCGAAGCCGTGCAATCCGCCAGCGGATGGCTTCGGGACCGGCTTCGCGAGGCTGGTCCGAAAGCGCAGGTCATGTCGGCTGCCGCACCGCCGATCGACAAGAGCAATCCGCGCGGCATCGTGATCATCGCTTTGGCAGGGATCGTCGGTGCCGCAGCTGGTTTTGTAGCCGCGCTGGCACTGGCGTTTCTCGATCGTAGCTTCCGCCGACCGGAACAACTCGCCTCAGTGACCGGAGCAGAGTGTTTCGGTGTGATCCCGAGGCTGGACGCGGGCTCGCCAAAACCGAGCCTTGCGCTGCTGTCAGAGATTGCCGGTCGATCGGGTTCGCCGGAATGGCAGGCGTTGCGGCTGGCAAACGTCAGCATTCTTCCCTTGATCGGGGTACCACATACGAAATCGCTTGGCGTCACCTCGACATTCTCCAGTGAAGGTAAGACGGTTCTGGCAGCCAATCTGGCGCTTCACGCGGTTCAGATGGGCAAACGCGTTTTGCTCGTCGATGCACAGGCCTATCGGCCGGAACTGTCGAAATTGATGCAGCATGCGGGCCGGCGGGGCCTCATCGACTATCTTGAGGGTCGAGAACGCGATCTGGCGGCACTGGTCGTCCAGGATGCGCGAACCGGGTTGGACGTTTTGCCCTACGGCCAGGCCGGCAAAACGACGCCGATGCTTTGGTCGGGCCGCATGGAAAACCTGCTGGACGATGTGACGTCCTATGATCTCGTGGTTTTCGACCTGCCGCCGCTTGATGCGGCAGGTGATCTCCGCGCATCAGCACGCTTCATCGATTCGTTCCTGCTTGTCGTGGAAGCCGGTCGTGTGTCGGACGAAGCGCTCACCGCGGCATTGTCAGCGACGCCTTCAGTTTGGGAAAAGCTGGCGGGATCGATCCTCAATCGCTGCGATCCAGAACCGGCGTTCCAGTGGCTTCCGCCGTTCAAACGATAGGGCCCAGCTTCTATAAGCTTTCAGGCAACAGGATAGGCATGGCCTGATGGCTATTTCGTCGAAACGGCTCCTCCACGGGGCAATCTGGACCACGGGTGCCTATTTCGTCTCCGTAGTGCTGCGCTTCGGGTCGAACGTGATCCTGTCGCGGCTGGTTCTGCCCGAA
This sequence comes from Aminobacter sp. P4_H6_2, assembly GCF_056400805.1. Lineage (NCBI taxonomy): Bacteria > Pseudomonadati > Pseudomonadota > Alphaproteobacteria > Hyphomicrobiales > Phyllobacteriaceae > Aminobacter > Aminobacter sp. P4_H6_2. The sequence continues at coordinate 678 of NZ_JBFUKO010000623.1, read as the reverse complement.
GTCTTTGGCATGATGCTTATCATCAGTACCTTGCGCAACGGCATCGAACTTGTCTCCGATGTCGGTATCGGCCAGAACATCGTCCACAATAGCAAGGGCGAGGAACGTCGCTTCCGCGATACCGCCTGGACCATCCAGTTTGTTCGTGGCGCTATCCTTTTCAGCCTGATGTTTGCTCTGGCCGCACCGCTGGGGCAGCTCTACGCCCTGCCGTCTTCGGCGATCCAGATATCAGCGATAGGCCTCGCTTTGATGGGCGGCGCGTCGGTCTCCATTTACATGCTGCAGCGTCAGCTTTTGTTCGTGAAGCTGAATCTGTTCGACCTCATGGTCGAATTCGTGAATGCGATCTTCGTGATTGCGCTGGCGCTGTATAGTCCGACGATCTGGTCGCTTCTCTTCGCCAATTTGATGACCATCGTCGTGCGAACGGTGGCAAGTTACCTCTTGCCTTACGGCCGCACGTGGTTCGCCTGGCACGCTACCTATGCCCGCGAGATCATGTCGTTCGGCAGGTGGATATTCCTTTCTTCCTTGCTTTCCTTTCTCTGCGCGAGCTTCGACAAGCTCTATCTCGGCCATGCCATTCCGCTTGCGGTGCTTGGCATCTACGGCATTGCGCGAACCATTGCCGACTTGCCGGCGGTGCTGGTCGGCAGGCTGAGCTACTCCTTGATC
>NZ_JBFUKO010000622.1:0-3063 GCF_056400805.1 Aminobacter sp. P4_H6_2 | reverse complement strand
GCGCACCCCTTCCTCGCGTGCAGCTTCCAGGCTCGGCATTATCGCTGGGGGAACGCGCCGGTCTGTATTACCGTCGCAATACTCGAAGATGTAGACGCGGCCATTCTCGTCATCGGCTGCAGTGACGCCGACTTGGTCAAAATTGCCGTTACTTTGCTTTTCATAGTCGTTGACCGCCAAATCGAAAGTGGCAGTTTGAACCAGGATTGCCCTCGCCCGATCGATGGCGGTCCCGTCATTTCCCGCTTCGACATTGGCCATATCGACGGTGACGCACTCGCCACCTTCCCCGCAAAAAATCACGCGCAGGAGCGGCTGTCCGTTTGGTGCGGTTGCCTGTGCAACTTCGGTGTGAATGATTTGCATGAAGAACTCCCGAGTAGGACCGACGGCCCGCCGTCGATCATGTGTTTGCCTTCGATCCAGCTTCCGTCCGCGGCCTCGACGCCGCCAGTGTTCTGATCATCAGCTACCGGTCCTCCTTGAGCGGTCGTCAGGACCTCCCTGTCGTCGGCTATCTGATGGAGCTCATCGCCGTTTCCTCTCAGGGCGGGGCTACCCGACTGTCTTGGGGTATTGGCCAGACTTTAATTCCTCGAAGAAGATGGGATTCAGGTGTGATCCAACGCCGATGCAGCGCTTAGGTTCCGCTGAGGTTGTCAACCGCGATTACCAGCCAACAACTCGGTAGGCATGGCTAGATAGCAGCGTTAGATGACACTCCGCCCCGCGATTCATGAACGCGGGATGCTGGTCACCCCTGGTCAGGGGCGCATCAAGATGCGGCAGCGGTTGGAGCGCTGGTCCATTGAGACCGCGACTATCGGGCCCAAAGCATAGATAATCTCAGCACCCACCGCGAGGAACCTACGATCAGATCCCGGATGAGTAACCCGCTCGCGGCGGCGGCTGCCCATGTTTTGATGCCATGGAGGGACGGTTAAGCCACGTCACGGAACGCCGACAGCTGCCTTGCGTTGATCCAGAGATCTTCAACGAAGTTTCAGGCCTGAAAGGGCTTCACCAATGAACGGAATTTTGCGGTTTCATTCCCTCGCACGACCAGGCGACGAGTTAGCTCCCGAGTTCCAAAAACTGCTCAGCAGGGCCGCGATAACCGCCGCCCGCGAGGCGACGCTCAATCGGCTGCGCGAATGTGGTGATACGTTTTCACAAGAACAAAACGCCCCAGATCCGGCGTGCAAAGCGCGGGTTAATGACATCGGAATAGCGCTCGACTCTGTTAGACACAATAAACCCGCTAGGGTTGGAACCGAAAGCTGAGCCGACCGTTCTGCTCCCCACGAGGGTCAATCCAGGGAGAGAATGAACATGCCAACTAAAGAAAAGGGTCTCGACGACCTGTTCTATGACACCCTTCGCGACATCTATTACGCCGAGCGCAAGATTCTGAAGTCCCTGCCCAAGATGGCACGTGGCGCGAGTTCACCGGAATTGAAGGCCGCCTTCGAAAAACACCGCCAGCAGACGGAAGGCCATGTTGATCGGCTGCAGCAAGTGTTTGAACTCCTCGGCAAGCGCGCGCAAGGAAAGACCTGCCCTGCCATCGACGRCATTCTCGAGGAAGGCGAGGAAATTCTAGAAGAGTTCAAGGGTACTGCCGCTGGCGACGCAGGCCTGATCTCCGCTGCCCAGGCTGTGGAACATTATGAGATCACCCGCTACGGCACGCTTCGCCGGTGGGCCGAGATCATGAAGATGCCCGACGCCGCGAATCTTTTTGCCGCGACACTCGCCGAGGAAGAGACCACAGATAAGGATCTTACGGTGCTGGCCGACAGCAAGGCCAACCGCGAGGCCTTGGCCGCATAACACACACGTGCCGAATTCTTGGCCTGCCGGTTTCGCCGGCAGGCTTAAACTTCCGGCGAAGGATCGGTGATCATCGGATGCTCCACTCTCTGATCGCTTGCACCGCACTAACGCCGGACAATCAACGTCTGGTCGTTTGAAGAGTAGTCTCCCGCGAAGGTACGGCTATATCGAGCCTACATATGGCCAGCGCACGCGCTATACGTTTACTCGCCGGGCCGTCCTCCGTAGATCGCCCGATCCATGTAGAACTTAAGTGGATGCACAAACTTTAATAATTCGGATTCGCGAGTTTTTTTGGGGAACTATTGCAGCGCTCCAATGTTCTCCTCCCGACAATAGTCAAGGAGAACACGAATGAAAAATTTGATACTTAGCGCGGCATTGCTGGCCGCCTCGTCGCTTTTTGCCCAAGCCCAGACCCAGCCATCAAGCGACGGTGAGACTCCTGCTATCGCTACTCCGGATTCTGCGAATCCGACAGCGCCAGTAGCAGGCGCAAACAGTTTCACTGAGGCCCAAGCCAAAGAACGAATCGAAGACGCAGGGTTCCAAAATGTCTCTGCGCTGGTGAAGTCCGAGAGCGGAATCTGGCAGGGCAAAGCTACAAAAGACGGCAAGGACGTAGTCGTTTCGCTCGACTACCAGGGCAACGTAGTAGCCCAGTAACCATAATATAAGGATGAAAACAATGGTAAGTGTGACAGGACTGTTTGATAATTATTCCGACGCAAAAGCTGCGGTCGATAAGCTGGCGCAAGCTGGCATTACGAACGAAGACATCAGCTTGGTCGCCAGCAATGCAGATGGCTCTTACGACGACCATGATTCCGATACAGCCGAAGCTGCAGGCAAGGGAGCGGGCATCGGAGCGTTGGTTGGCGGGGCTGGGGGCTTGCTAACCGGCCTTGGCGTGATGGCTATCCCGGGGGTGGGGYCAGTGGTGGCAGCGGGTTGGCTGGCGGCGACTGCTGCAGGTGCTGCCGCTGGCGCACTGGCGGGAGGTGCGACCGGAGGCCTAATCGGGGCGCTGACTGATTCTGGAGTACCGGACGAAGACGCCCATGTCTATGCGGAGGGGGTTCGACGTGGCGGAACACTCGTTACGGCGCGTGTCACGGAAGGAGCGGAAGAGGACGCTGCACGGTCGATCCTTCAGAACTCCAATCGGGTGGATATCAACGAGCGTCGGGCGGCCTATGCCGAGGACGGTTGGACCGCATTCGACGA
>NZ_JBFUKO010000621.1:0-3063 GCF_056400805.1 Aminobacter sp. P4_H6_2 | reverse complement strand
TGTCAGTCTGGCGTGGCAGACTTCGCCGGTCGCGCAAGCGTCTGTTTGGGGCGAGGGGCTGCAGGATCAGCGGGCCGTAGCATGTCGCCATGCACCCAGCCCTTGCGCCCGGAGGCGGAAACCAGCGTCCATTTGCCGTCGCGGGCGAATACGCGCACGCTTTCGCCCTGCTTCAGGCTTGACGTGACAGGAGCGGAAACGTTCGGACGGCGGCGCAGATAGACTGACGTGCTAGTGTAGAGCACGTTGAGGGCGGCGGCGCTGTCCGTGTCGGGCATCGTTGACGTTTGCCTGGCAGCTGGCTTCGGGCGTGGCAACGGGGTCGGTGGGCGCGTGATCGAGGCGGTTTCGATAACTTCCGGCGGCTTGCGCGGCGTGCTGTCCACCTTGGGACGAGTCGCCATGGCAATTTTCTGGGGCGCGACGTCGGCTTTCGGTTTCGAACTTGCAGCTAGCTTGCTTGGCTCGATGTCGACCTTGGGTCGAGCCACCTCCGTTTGCGGGCGCGTTGCGACGTTGACCTTGGGCCGCGTGACTGCCGCTTCCGTGCGTGGCGTGGTCTCCGCCTTCGGCCGGCTCGCGGCCCTGGAGGGCCGATCCTCTAGGCGCGCTTTGCTCGGCAACTCCTGCGTCATGGCCCAACCGCCCGCCGCAAGCGCGCCGAGCACCAGCCATCTCAATTTGGGAAGGGCGAATCCAGACATGCTGTGAGTCTGGACTTCAGAGTTTAAAACCGGGTTGACGGCGATGTCCCGGCGCTGGCTCGGCGGAGGTAGCTCAGGCCTTTTTCAGGAACTCGGTCTTCAACACCAGGCCCTTGACCTGCTTGGTGTTGCACTCGACCTCACCGGGGTTGCCGGTCAGGCGGATGTTCTTGACCAGCGTGCCGCGCTTGATGGTCTCGGAGGTGCCCTTGACCTTCAGATCCTTGATCAGGGTCACCGAGTCACCTTCGTTGAGCTGTGCGCCGTTGCTGTCTTTGACGATGATGTCCGACATGGTTCTTCCTTTCTGCTGCCGCGTCGATGGTTGCGCCTGCAGTAGGTTCTCAAGAGGGCGGCGTAAAGGGAGCGGCCTGAAATGAGGATGACTGGGCCATTCATGGTTTAGGCGCTGCGGAATCATCCGGAGCGCAAGGCGGCTGGCCTTTGAAGTCCCGCGCCAGACAACCGTATTTGTCGAACGTCTGGCCGGTTTCTCGCGCCGCTTTGGCCATGCCACAGGCAGACACGGTCAGGCAGGCGAGAACAGCAACAGTGATTCTGATGATCTGCATGGGAGTCACATTTGATTCGGCACGTAAGTCACGTCGCCAATTTCAGGATTTCGTCGCCCTAGTGCGCGGTGTAGGCACCGTCCACCAGATGATAGCTTCCTGTGATGAAGCTTGCTTGATCCGACAACAAGAAACACACCAGCGCAGATACTTCCTCCGGTTTCCCGCGTCTGCCCATTGGTTGCAGTGCCAGCATGCGTCGGGACTCTCCTTCAAACTGTTCGGAAAGGAGCGGGGTGTCGATCCAGCCGGGGCCGACTGCATTTATGCGGATGCCCATTCTCGCATATTCCATCGCGGCGACCTTGGTCAGCCCGACAACCCCGTGCTTGGCAGCAGTGTATGCGGCGGCGGTCGGCAGTCCTACCGAACCGAGCACCGAGGACATGTTGACGATCGCGCCTCCGCCCCGCTGCTGCATGGCCGCGATCTCGTATTTCATGCAGTAGAAAACGCCGTTCAGATTGACGTTCATCGTCTCGTGCCAGCTGTCGAGCGGGTAGTCGGCGGTCGCCTTGCGCACGCCGCCTATGCCGGCATTGTTGACGGCGAGATCCACGCCGCCGCACGTCTTGATCGTGAACTGGATCAACTCCTCTACGGCCGCAGCGTCGGCAACATCGAACACAAAATCGTGAGCCTTGCCTCCATGCGCGCGAATTTCGTCGGCAGTCTTGCGGGCAGATTCGGCGTCTATATCGGCAACAACCACCTCTGCTGCTTCGCTGCCAAGCTGCCGGGAGACAGCGGCGCCGATGCCCGAACCGCCGCCGGTTACGATCGCTATTTTCCCTTTGAAGCCAGGGTTCATGGTCGCCATCCTCTACCGTCTTGTCACCACAGAGCAGTTGCTGGCCGCGCTCGCAAGTCCTCGCCGGAAATCAGTTGAGCGCTCTGATCTGTCGGTCCATGTGAGCGCACCATGCCCGTTTCGGGCATCCTTCGGAAGGAGTATGCGTGTCGAAATCAAGTCGGCCTGCCATGTCTGGACAGATAATTTCTGGTAGCTAAGATGATGCTTATGTTTGGGGATCGGTCTTTTTTTTGAGCAGGTCAACATGAACAACAGCGAAATCACCCGACGCGGGTTCGTTTTGGGTAGCCTGGCATTGCTGGCTTCCGGATGCACATCGATACCAGGTGCGCCCATGATGGCAGCCTACAATGGGCATCCTCCTGTGGATGCCCGCTTCAAACGCCAACGCGTGAAATATGACGGCACGGAACCGGCAGGCACCATCGTCGTCGATACCTCGGAGCGTTTTCTCTATGCCGTTGAAGGCGACGGCTGGGCGACGCGCTACGGCGTCGGCGTCGGCGAGGACGGACGCACGGTCAAGGGTAAGGCAACCATCGGCCGCAAGGYCGACTGGCCCTCCTGGACGCCTACCGCCGACATGATGGAGCGCAAGCCGCGTCTCGTCCAATACGCAGGTGGCGTACCCGGCGGCCCCGACAATCCGCTTGGGGCGCGCGCGCTTTATCTCTATCGCGGAGGCCAAGACACGATGTTCCGCCTGCACGGTACAAACGAACCTTGGACGATTGGAACCGAAGTATCGAGCGGCTGCGTTCGACTAACAAATGACGACATCATAGATCTCTATGATCGTACCCCTGTGGGTACGACGGTGCTGGTGATCTGATGTTGGCGCCCCAAACGCATCATTCAATCGCGGTGCGCCGGGTAGCGAAGTTCCGTGGCGTAAACTTCTTCGAGTGTGTCCTTGTTGCACTAGGCCGCAGTGCAATTGACCGCTAGCCTGTGATGGTCCACAATTGATTTG
>NZ_JBFUKO010000620.1:0-3075 GCF_056400805.1 Aminobacter sp. P4_H6_2 | reverse complement strand
GCTGTATTCTTATTCACTAGGAATAGCCTTGGCATTGCTGTTCATCGTCACTTTTGGGTTGCATTGGGGCGCAAGCCTGTTGGCGGCGAATGAAGCTGCCATCCGGCACGGCAGTGCCGTTCAATCCCTGGCAAGCTATGTCGTGGACCCGCAGCTTTGGTTCGAATCCTTCCAGAACTGGCAATCCGAGTTCCTGTCTACGGCGGTCCTGGTCGTGCTATCAATTTTCCTTCGGCACAAGGGTTCTCCCGAGTCGAAACCTGCTGGCGCATCTAACTCTGAAACGGGCGCGTAGGTGGGTTAGTGCACGGCACATCATGCTCCCGTACCATGACCCTTCAAGCAACAGAATCGCCTCCGTCCAAAGCCGAGATCGGATCGCTCCTGGGGCATCGCCGCGCTTGCGCTAACAACCATGCCGACATGGTCTTTCACCCACCTGGCGCGTCGCGGTAGATCTTGGTCGGACGGGAAGAATAGCGCGTCAGCGCCTCGGCGGTATCATCGATTTGGATAGCGGATCAGTAGTAGCCACTCGGGCAGGGTGCGACATAGGCACGGCCATAACGGTCACGGAAGCGACACTGGTTGGGTTCATTTGCACGGCCGATCAGGCCACCAGCGACGGCACCAACAGCGCCACCGACAAGTGCGCCCTCGGCGCGATTTCCCGGAGCAGCAACAGCACTACCAACGGCAGCGCCACCGAGGCCGCCAATAACTGCGCCTTGCTCTGTCTGCGAGCAGGCTGCAAGCGGCACCATCAGCACAAGGCTCAACACCAGTTTCGTCATCACCAATCACTCCTAAGGAAAGCCCGTACAATGCACGACAGCGAAAATCGATCCACGGCTTGTGGCGCTTAGTAGCATTGAAAAGCCTCGACATTTCGCTCGCGTGATGACGAGCCACATGCGGGCTGCAAGATGGATCTGGGGTGCGGCAGCCGTCGTTTTAGATCTAATACGTGCAAGCGTCGGCTTCCCTGGGCTTGTCAACTGCATTGGGATATTGGGACGGCAGGAAGGGACGAGTCGCCGTAAACGCAACGGCGCGATTGCGTGCTGCCCGGACCCGTCCGCCGCGCCAGCCGGATGCGAAGCGCAAATAATCGTCGATCTGGCCGTCGAAGGCGAGGTGTCCCAGCGTGGGTTAGCCTCGCCCCACCGGAATCCGTCTTCTTGGACGAGAAACGTCACCTTTCAATGATATGCACCACCTTGCGGGTTTGGGGGTCGATCAGCACGGTGCGACCATCAATTACGACGTACTGATACCTGGTCGGCAGGGTGTTTTCAGCAAGTTCGCCCGGCTTGAAAATATCCGGGATGATCGCGCCGACTATCAGTTCAAAGTTCGACGGACGTTCCACCACGACCGGATTGGTTTTTACATATTCTCGGACGACGACCTCCTGTTCAGGCGTAACCACGACAGTTTGGGCAGTCGCAAGAGCGGTTCCAGCGAGAAGGATAGTAGCGGCCAACGTGCTTTGGAAAGTCATATCTGCCTCCTGGGGTTTGAGGCCCTAATAACCGCTGTCGGGCGAAACAGTTCCGCAATCGTCCCCTGCGTCAAGCAAGGGAAGGCAGAACGGGTTCCGCTGAAGGAAACGGATGTGGTCTTCATACGAACTGAACTAGCGGCCAAGAGTGCAGAGGCATCTGCGTTTAATCTGCGTTCAAGAACACCGGCGAGCTGGCAAATGATGGTTCCCTAGAGGCCACAGGAACAGCTTTAAACGAACGCCCCCGCTAATAGCGTGATCGCGCCAATGGTGACCAATAGCAAGCCTGGCCAGTTGCGACCGGTTCCAAAGAAAACTGCGCCACGACGCCAAGGCTCCAGCGTGCGGCCAGCAATCGGGTCTGCGTGGCTGTCGCTCAGATGGCCTCTGTAAATGGCTGCAAATGCCAGCATCACAATCCCACAAATGACCAGCAACGCGCCGAACCACATAACTGCGGCCATGGCCATACTCCTCTCAGTTGCGAACCAACGCGCAACTGGGGGAAATCGATCCGATGGAGATTATCTCTGCTCACAGAACGAGTTTCGATGGTGTCGGTGGAGTCTAGTCGCGTGGAATGTGATGAGCTCGCTTTTTCTTCAACGGGGCCGATTCAGAGTTGATCGGCAAAATCTGCTATCGGTGCAACCGTCTCCCCAGCATGCGCGTTGAGTAGCATGGAAATGAGCCCAATCATCTGGATAAAGGGCGGCGAGTTCTCTCTCCGGAATATCGTCTCCGTTCCCGACGCAGTCGAGTTCCTCGAACAGTGGCCGCTCGATAAACGCAACCCRTTCTTCTATYTGGCAGAGCARGCGCTGCAGGGTGCAATCAACGGCTCCATTCCCATYGATCAGGCTAGRGAGGCTTTTGAAACATTCTGCAAKGAGGCTGGCATACTGGCCGAASAACCSGAGGAYASAAGCTAGATTGGCCCTCCGTAGCKATCAGGAAGGCCACCATCACACTTCCTGGCCGCCGTTTTTGGGGAGGAATGAAACTATGTCATTGCTGGGCCTTGCTATCCGCCTGGCAACGGAAAAGCACGAAGGGCAATTCGACAAGGCCAATGAACCTTACATTCTTCATCCCCTTCGGGTCATGCTTGCGCAAACGAGACAGGCCGAACGGATTGTCGGGGTTCTTCACGACGTAGTCGAAAAGAGCGATGTCACCCTTGATGACCTCGTCGAGATGGGATTTCCAGCTGAGATCGTGTCGGCTGTCGACGCAATGACACGACGGGAGAACGAGGACTATTTTGACTTCGTGAGGCGAAGTGGAGCCAATCAACTTGCCAAGCCCGTTAAGCTCGCGGATGCAAGACAATTTGCGCGCGGTCGTCGAACACGGCTTGCCGGAAGATGCGGACAAGTACGTACGGGCGCTAGAAATCCTCGAGCCAAAATTGACCTGAAATTCGACGTCAAAATTTGGCCGCCTAGTCGAGCGGCGACACGGCCTGTAATGACAAATTCATCAGTGTGTTCGCTCCAATAAAAGTGGTCGGAGGAACTGTAGACCCTCGCAGGAACCAACCGTCCGCGAATGCGTTCTCCGGGGGC
>NZ_JBFUKO010000619.1:0-3078 GCF_056400805.1 Aminobacter sp. P4_H6_2 | reverse complement strand
CGTCGGCGTCATCGGGGCCACGACCGGCGCCATCAGCATCGTCAATTCCGGCACGATCGCCGGCGGCCTTTCCGGTGATGGCGCGGTGCGCGCGAACGCCATTTCGCTCGCGGGCAGCAACAACCGGCTGGAACTTTGGAGCAGTTCGACCATCACGGGCGATGTGGTGGTGTCGGGCGGAGGCGCAAACAACGTGCTGGCTCTTGGCGGTGCGACCAACGGGACATTCAACGCCAGCCAGATCGGCGCCGGGCAGCAATATCGGGGCTTCACCGGTTTCGACAAGACCGGCTCGAGCACCTGGACGCTGACGGGCACCACCGCAGCGGTGACACCGTGGACGGTTCGGCAAGGTACCTTGGCCATTGCCCAAGATGACGCGCTGGGCGCATCTTCCGCCGCGCTCACACTCGATGGCGGCACRCTGCAAACCACCACCACGCTGATATCGGCCCGCAGCATCGTGCTGGGCAGCCAGGGGGGCGCGCTCAGTTCCAGCGCAGGCACCACCGCCACCTTTAGCGGCGTGATCTCCGGTAGCGGCGATCTGGTGAAGACGGGTGGCGGCACACTGGTGCTGATGGGCGCCAACAGCTACATCGGCAACACCGCTGTAGCGGCCGGTACGCTGATCGGCAATGTGGCCTCGATCAAGGGCGATCTGGGCAATGCTGGAACGGTCGTATTCGACCAGACAGCCAATGCCAGCTTCCTGGGCGATGTAGGGGGCCAGGGCGGCACCAACGGTGTCATGACCAAGCGCGGTACGGGTATTTTGACACTTGCTGGCACATCGTCACTCAACTGGACGATCGAGGCCGGCGGGTTGGTTTCGGCAACGGATCGCTTCGTTGGCAATGCGGCTATCGGCAGCGGCGCATCCTTCACCTTTGACCAGGCCGGCAGCGGAACCTATGCCGGTATCCTCTCCGGATCGGGCGCCTTCGCCAAGGCTGGGTCGGGTGTTGTGGTGCTGACGGGCGACAGTTCAGCCTTTGGCGGCTCAACCGCCGTCACGGGTGGGCGACTGATCGTTGGCCAGAACGGGACTGGTACGCTTGGTGGTTCACTCACCATCCAGTCGGGCGGCCTGCTCGGTGGCACCGGCAATCTTGGTTCGACCGGCTCGATCGTCACCATTGCGGCGGGCGCGGTGCATGCGCCGGGCAACTCCATAGGAGTCCAGCATGTGCTTGGTGATTACGTCAACCATGGCACGCTGCGCATCGAGGCGACCTCCAGCGAGGCCGACAAGATTGTCGTTGCCGGATCTGTCGACATCGCCGGTGCAAGCCTCGACCTAGTGCTGTCCCCGACGACTGCGGCAAGCTGGAATGTTTTCAACGGTCCCTTCACTATCCTCGAAAAGCACAGCGCCGGCGCCGTAGCTGGAACATTTGTCGATCCGGTGACCAAAAACCTGCTCTTCCTTGATGCCCTGCTCGACTATGCCGGTGGCGACGGCAACGACGTGACGCTGGAACTGCAGCGCAACAATCTGGCCTTTGCCAGCGTCGGGCAGACCCGCAACCAGAGCGCCACTGGCGGTGCCATCGATACGTTCGAGAGCAGCCATGCCGTCTGGGGCTCGATCGCGCTGACCGTCGATCCGGACATCGTGCGCAAGAGTTTCGATGCACTGTCGGGCGAGATCCACGCCTCGGCCAAGTCCGCGCTCATCGAGGACAGCCGCTTCGTGCGCAACGCCATCGACGACCGTCTGCGTGCCGCCTTCGCCGCGCCGGGCGCCTCACATGCGCCGGTGCTTGCTTATGGACCGGGCGACACACCCGTGGCGGTCGCCCCCGATGAAGCCGGCCCCGTGTTCTGGAGCTACGGCTTCGGTTCATGGGACACGATCGAAGGCGACGGCAATGCCGCCAGCCTCAAGGGGTCCACCGGCGGCCTGCTGATCGGCACCGATGGCCTGGTTGGCGACTGGCGCCTCGGCGTCATGGCGGGCTACAGCCATTCCCGTTTCGATGTGGAGGACCGCTTCTCGTCCGGATCGAGCGACAACTACCATCTCGGTCTCTATGGCGGCACGCAATGGGGCAATTTGGCCTTCAGGAGCGGCCTTGCCTATACGTGGAACGATCTCTCCACCCGCCGTTCTGTCGCCATCCCAGGCATCGCCGAGAGCCTCGGTGTCGATTACCATGCCGGTACCTTCCAGGCGTTCGGCGAGTTCGGTTATGGCATAGAGGACGGAGCGGTCCGGTTCGAGCCCTTCGCCAATCTCGCCCATGTCAGCCTGCATACCGATGGCTTTACCGAAAATGGCGGTGCGGCGGCGCTGTCCGGCCGCAGCGACACGACCGACGCCACCTTCACCACGCTGGGCCTGCGTGCCGAGCACAATCTTGGCCTCGGCACGGTTGAAGCCACGCTGCGCGGCATGCTCGGCTGGCGGCATGCCTTCGGCGACACCACGCCGACGGCAACGCAGGCGTTCTTGGCCGGTGACGCCTTCACCATCGCCGGCGTGCCGATCGCCAGAAACAGTGCGGTGATCGAGGCCGGACTCGACCTCGAGCTGACGCCCGACGCGACCTTCGGCCTGTCCTATATCGGCCAGTTCGCCTCCGGCGCACAGGAAAACGGTTTCACGGCAAACCTCGCGGTGAGGTTCTGAGCATGGGAATGGAGCCTGCCTACTCAACGAATTGAGGAAGGTGTCGGGTGGCCGTCTAGGGCTGTGCCGCTTTGGGAGTTTTGCCGAATGTCTGCTTCAGCCAAATGCGTTGCGAAAGCGGGCCGGCAGGGTTCGGCACCATTTCAGCTAGCACACCCCCAAGGGTTTCGCGATAATGGGCGATGGCCTCGGCCACGGCCTTGGGCGGGAGGAAGGCTTGATCTGCGAGGCTGGGCGATGTTTCCAGATGGCGCATCATCAGCTTGGTGGCCGTCTTCTCGTCGGCGGCAGCCAGGGCGTCGACCAGATCGAGATATTCGTTGATGCCGCATTCGGCGGAATGCGGCCGCGAATACATGGCCAGCGTCAGCCCGCAGCGACAGACGATCTCGCGCAAAAACTTGAGCAGGATAGGGCTATCGGCCATCTCGCCGAGCAGGACG
>NZ_JBFUKO010000618.1:0-3091 GCF_056400805.1 Aminobacter sp. P4_H6_2 | reverse complement strand
ACCCGGCGTGATGGACCCCAGTTCGCGCTCCATGCCGAAATGCTGGGCGGTGTTCAACGTCGCCATCTGGATCGCGGTGATCGGTTTCAACCCTTGCGCGATGGCATGGCGCACCACCCGGTTCATATGCCCATGATTGACCAGCGTACCCGAGTGGCTGTCGTCGGTGCAGAGAATGAAGTTGCGCGGGTCGATGCCGCGTTCGGTGATCGCCTTGACCTGAGCTGCAACGTCGTACCAGGCCGAACCCAGCCGCAGCATCGCGCGCATGCCCTGGCGGACACGGGCAATGGCGTCCTCAACGGTCGTGCCCTCATGGTCGTCGGCCGGACCGCCAGCCACATAGGCGTGGAACTCACGGCCGAGATCGGGCGAGGCATAGTGGCCGCCGACGGTGAGGCGTGCTGCTTGCGTGGCGGCGATCTCGGCGACCATCTTGGCATCGTTGGCCGCGACACCGGGAAAATTCATCATTTCGCCGAGGCCGATGATGTTCGGCCAGCTCAGCGCCTCCCTGACGTCGGCGGCGCTGAGCTGTGCGCCTGCCGTCTCCAGCCCCGGCGCGCTCGGCACGCAACTAGGCACTTGAACCAGAACGTTGATCGGCAGGCTTTGTGCCTCCTCGTTCATGAGCCGCACGCCAAACAGGCCAAGCACATTGGCGATCTCGTGCGGATCTATGAACATGGTGGTCGTGCCATGTGGAATGACGGCACGGGCGAACTCCGTCACCGTCACCAGTCCGCTTTCGACATGCATGTGGCCGTCGCACAGGCCCGGCACGAGATAGCGGCCTTCAGCGTCCACGACCTTCGTGTTCTCACCAATCGTATGACCGGCGGCAGGTCCGACATAGGCAAAGCGTCCGGCCGAGATTGCGACATCCGTTCGCGGCACGATCTCGCCGGAATAGACGTTGACCCATTTGCCGTTGCGGATCACCAGGTCGGCTGATGAGCGCCCCATCGCCACGTCGACCAGTCGCGGGGCGGTTTCAGACCAAGGCAGAAGCATGTGAAGTATGTCCTTTGAAAGCGCAGCGTCTGGCGGGCGCCACAGCGCCCGCCATGGGTGCTACTGGATCTGGGCGACGAGTGCGGCCGCGAGCAGCGCGACGAACCACATGATCGGCTTCACCTCGCCGGCCTTGCCGACGACAAGCTTAAGCAGCACATAGGCGATGATCGCCAGCGACAGGCCAAGCGTGATCGAAAAGGTCAGCGGGATCAACACGATGGCGAGAAAGGCGGGAATAGCCTCTTCGGCGTCCGACCAGCGGATCCGGCCCATCGGCTCGGACATGAACAGTCCGGTCAGGATGAGAACCGGTGCTGTTGCGATCGCCGGCACTAATGACAGCAGCGGCGACAAGAACAGGAATGGCAAAAACAGCAGGCCAGCGACAAGCGCGACGAGGCCCGAACGGCCACCCTGCGCGATGCCTGCACCCGACTCAAGATAAACGGTCGCGGGGCTCGTGCCGAGCGGAGCTGAGATCAGTGCCGCCACCGCATCGACATGCATCGATTCCTTGATATTGCGCGGCATGCCGTCCTCGTCCTTGAGGTTGGCGGCTTCAGCGAGCCCTAGGAAGGTTGACAGCGCTTCGACGAAATTGGTGAACAGGAACACGAAGATGAAGGGGATGTAGGCGACCTGGAGCGCGCCGAGCAGGTCGACCTGCCAGAGGAAGCTGAAGTCGGGCGCAGCCGACAGGCCGCTCCAGTTAACCAGCGTCGTCACGTCGGGCGTCTCGGGCGAAAACGCGCTGCCATTGCCCCACCAGCGGCCGATCGGGATCGAGATCAGCGTCGTCAGGATCATGCCTGCCATCATCGCGCCAGGCACACGCCGCACGACCAGCCCGACCGTCGCGATGAACCCGGCAATGAAGGTCAAGGTGACGGGGTTGAAGGTCGTGAGGCCAACGATGGTGTCGGGGTTGGAGACGATGAACTTGGCGTTGACCAGGCCGATCAAGGCGATGAACAGGCCAATGCCGCAGGCAATGCCGTAGCGCAGATCCGTCGGGATGGCCTCGATAACAGCGCTTCTGAGATTGAGCACCGCCATGATGGTGAACAGCACGCCTGCCCACAACACGCAGCCAAGGGCGATTTCAAGCGGAACCTTGGCGCCGATGACCATAGTGTAGGCGAAGAGCGCGTTGATGCCCATGCCCGGCGCGACAAGGATCGGGCTGCGCGCATAAAGCCCCATCGCGCAGCTGCCGATGAAGCTGACCAGCACGGTGGCAGTCACGCCCGCCGAGAACGGAATGCCAGCATGGGCAAGGATAGAAGGGTTGACGACAATCACATAGGACGCGGCCAGAAACGTCGTGAGGCCGGCCAGAATCTCGGTCCGCATATTGGAGCCAAGCCTGGTGAATTGAAAATGGCGGTCGAGGACGGCGTGCAGCCAAGATGGCTGCACGCTCGCTTTCGCCGGGATCTGCGGCTGGTAGTTCATATATTCCTCCCCTTAATGTTTGATTCCGACGCGGCCGATTTGCCAAAGCCGTGGCAGCGTTCCTCACTCCGCTGCCACGGCCCTCCCCTGCTCGAGGATCGGCGACGTCACCGTCAGGTTGACGCAATYGATCACGCCCAAATCGGTGATGGCGTAGTCGGGAATCGCCGTGATCTGAAGCACAAACATGTACATGAATGGCCAAGGCAGATCGCAGCCGAGGCTTCGGGCCGCATCGTCGAGCCGGCCCTCGATGGCGGCCATTTCCTGCGGTTCGATGTCGGAGACGATGCCGCCGATGGGAAGATGGAGGAATTCGAGGATTTCTCCGTCCTTGGCCACCACCTGCCCGCCATTGTTGGCGATGAGATGGTTGATGGCGACCGTCATGTCCTCGGGGCTGGTGCCCACGCAAATGATGTTGTTGTCGTCAGGCGCTGTCGAACTCGCCATAGCGCCTGCCTTGAGGCCAAAGCCCGAGGTGAAGGCGACCGGCCGGTGTTGGGTTTTTCCATAGCGCTCGACGACCGTCACGTACTGGACGTTCTGGCCGGCATCGGCGAGCACCCGGCCATTGCGAACCGGAAGCGTCACCTCGCGCCGCGTACGGACGAAAACC
>NZ_JBFUKO010000617.1:0-3092 GCF_056400805.1 Aminobacter sp. P4_H6_2 | reverse complement strand
GCCATGGGCGACGCGGGAGCCGGCGAGGTTGCCATAATTGCCGCCAAAGGCATCGCAGCGTCCACCGAAGAACGCGGCGTCAAGCTGCTCCCAGGTGCCAAGCACAAGCGGGGTGTATTTGAGGCCGCGCGACTTGAAGAAATTCTCGGTGTTCACCTCGAAGGTCGAGCCCTGAAGAATGCAGACGGTGGCATCGGCCAGTTTTTCGGGGCTGTCGACGCCCAGCGACTTGGGCACCATGAAGGTGTAGCCGTCGAAATAATTGGGGAAGGTGAAGCGAGCGTTCTGACCGCCTTCGCGGTTGAGCGTGGTCGTCGTGTCGTGGGCGAGAACGTCGATTTCGCCGGAAGCAAGCAGGACAAAACGCTCGGAGTAAGACGTCTGCCGGTAGGTAACCTTGCTGGCGTCGCCAAGAATTGCCGCAGCCATCGCCTTGCAAAAATCGATGTCGATGCCGGCGAGCTCGCCGTTGGCGCCTGGTGCCGAGAAGCCTGGAACGGCCTGGCCGACGCCGCAGGTCAGATTGCCCTTCTGCTTGATGGCGTCGAGCACCTTGCCCGCTTGCGCTTCTACTGGAGCGAGCAGCACCCCGGCCATGGCAATTGCGGCAAGACCGCCCAAGGCACCGCCTTGCATCCTCCATGTAAACGTCATCTCATTCCCTCTCTTATTGTTTGATGATGGTGATTTCTTGCGGCTGGGCGCCCATCGCCCGGCCAGAAGCCTAGGTGGCCTGACGGGGATTCTGTGTCAGGCAGATATATTTGAGGTTCAGGAACTCCTCGATTCCGTACTTTGAACCTTCGCGCCCGACGCCTGACTCCTTGATGCCGCCGAACGGGGCGACCTCATTCGAGATGAGCCCTTCATTGACGCCGACCATGCCTGTCTCAAGCGCTTCGGCCACGCGCCACATGCGATCGAGATCACGGGTGAACACATAGGCAGCGAGCCCCGCTGAAGTGGCGTTTGCCGCCGCAATGACCGCATCCTCATCGGTGAAGCGGAACACCGGAGCCACCGGACCGAAGGTCTCTTCCTGCGTGAACAGCATGGTATCGTCGACATTGGTCAGGATCGTCGGCTCGAAGAAAGTGCCGCCGAGCTTGTGCGGCTTGCCGCCGGTGACGAGCTTTCCGCCCTTGGCGAGCGCATCGGCGATATGGCTTTCGACCTTGACCAGCGCTGCGGGATTGATCAACGGGCCCTGCTCGACGTCGTCGGCAAAGCCATTGCCGACCTTCAGCGCCTCGACCGCCTTTTTGAAGCGCTCGACAAAGGCGTCATGGACGGCGTCCTCGACATAGATGCGGTTGGCGCAGATGCAGGTCTGGCCGGTGTTGCGGAACTTTGACGCCATGACATTGTGAACGGCAACATCAAGATCGGCATCGGCGAAGACAATGAAGGGCGCGTTGCCGCCGAGTTCCATCGACACCTTCTTCACTGTCGCTCCCGCCTGCCCCATCAGCAGCTTGCCGACGCGTGTCGAGCCGGTGAAGCTCAGCTTGCGGACGATCGGATTTGTCGTCATCTCGCCGCCGATCGCCTGGGCGTTGCCGGTGACGATGTTGAGGACGCCTGCCGGAATTCCCGCACGCGATGCGAGTTCGGCAAGCGCCAATGCGGAAAACGGCGTGAATTCCGAAGGCTTGACCACCACCGTGCAACCTGCTGCCAAGGCCGGCGCACATTTGCGGGTGATCATCGCACTGGGGAAATTCCATGGCGTGACCGCCGCAACAACGCCGACCGGCTGCTTCAGCACCATGATGCGCGACTGCGCCTTGGGGGCTGGAATGATATCGCCATAGACGCGCTTGGCCTCTTCTGCGAACCACTCGACGAAGGACGCGGCATAGCGGATTTCGCCACGGCTTTCGCCGAGCGGCTTGCCCTGCTCCGCAGTCATGATCCGTGCCAGGTCCTCGACATTTTCGATGATCAGTTCGAACCAGCGGCGCATGATCGCCGAACGTTCGCGTGCGGCAAGCGCCGCCCAGTCCTTGCGCACCCGGTCGGCACTCTTGATCGCTCGCGTGGTCTCTGCCGCACCCATGTCTGGGATGGTGCCCAAAGCCGCGCCGGTAGCCGGATCGGTCACAGTGATCGTGGCCTTGCTGTCGGCGTCGATCCATTGGCCGTCGACATAAGCCTGCTGCCTCAACAGCGACGGATCTGCCAGCCGTCCGATCAGGGAGTGGTTTGAACTCTGATGCAAGGTCATGCGCGAAATGGTCCCGATACTGCTAACATATGAAATCTGACGTTTGATATATCAAACTTCAAACGTCACAATGTCAAGCCGGGTTCTCGCTGGGCTAATGGTTGGTTTGAGTCTGGCTGGGAACTGTAGCTCTGCGACCGAGCCGCTACGCGGCAAGCCTGGCCGGTGCGTCGGGGCTAGCGGCGACCTGTCGACCCGCAGGCGCGCGTTCAACGCTCCAACGGTAGGTCTCGCATGAGCATGCGTGACCTCAGGTGCTGGAGGGCGCTGTTCGGACGTGCGAGCTGGCGGGTTTTGAAACGACCGCGAAACGATGCAGGAGCCGGCGAGCCATCGCTGGCTCTATCCCGCCATATCAGGCGCACGCATGGGCAGTGCGCGTGTTCACCTTTGGGGTCGTGTGCCAGGAAAGGTCACAACCTTGCACTCCTTCTCCACCATGTGTTCGGCGGTCAAGGTGGCATCAATGAGCAAGTTCAAGGCCGCAAGCAGTTTGCGCGTCAAGTCGTCGTCACCGGACAGGTATTTGCATGCCTGCTCGAGATGACGCCGCGCTGTGGCGAAGTCCGATCGCATTCGATCCTCCTAACGCCTCCTCAGCCACAGCATGCTTCACGATGATTGTGAAACCGCCAATAAAATCGCTCGGATTTTAGCAAGATGTGGGGTGGCAAGCCCGCCGAAGGCATGGCCGCCACCCCCGAGCCTGCTTATCGGTGCAAGCGGACAGCAATCACCAAGGCCACACGACGAGACACGCACCGACGCTGGACGCGGGCCTCGGAGCGCCCGAGTTACGGTCGGGCGCCATTGCAGGAGCGTCTAATCGGGCCGATCAGACGTGGCCGGCGACGTTCTTTGCGCT
>NZ_JBFUKO010000616.1:0-3116 GCF_056400805.1 Aminobacter sp. P4_H6_2 | reverse complement strand
GTCGACAACGGTGAACGAGGTTCTGGGGGCTGTGTCGGAGGGTATCGCCGCCGATCCGCTTGGCCATCTCAAATGGCTGATCGAGACGCATATCCGCCTGACCGAGGCGATGCAGCCTTGGTTCGTCTTTGCCTATATGGAAGCAAAATCATTTCCGGCCGCCGAACGCCGGATGGCGGTCGACAGCGAGGCCGCGACCGAAGAGATATTTGCCGCAGTGCTGCGGCAAGGAGCGGCCAGCGGCCAATTCGCCGTCGCCGACATCGACCTGACGGCGTCGCTGATCAAGCCATTATTGCAGGATTGGTATGTGAAGCGGGCCAAATATCGCAAGCGCGGCACGACCATAGAGCACTATGTCGAGGCCGTCTCGGCTTTCGTCGAGGCGGCCATACAGCCACGCGCCTGATCAGGCAGCCGGCGTCTCGCCGTTCTGCTGCTTGCCCTTGGCCTTAGCGTGCCAATCGAAGTCGATCGAGCCTTCCTCCGCCTTGTGGAAGTATTGCGAGCACACCAGCCAGCCCTTGAGCGGCCGAAGTAAAGCCATGCAGCTCAGCACGGTGAGCGGCAAGGTGATGAACAGATGTCCCCAAAGCGGCAGGCCAAACTCCATCTGGAGCCAGACCCCGAAAGCCAGTGCGGGCACAGCCGCGATTGTCATGGCGAAAAAGGCCGGACCGTCGGCGGGATCGGCGAAAGAATAGTCGAGACCACAGACTTCGCAGCTCGGCGCGAGCTTCAGAAACCCTGTGAACAGATGACCCATTTGGCAGCGAGGGCAAAGCCCCTGAATGCCGGTTTTCATCGGGTTGTCGGTCGGGGTGAACCCTTCCGCCTTATAT
Organism: Aminobacter sp. P4_H6_2; assembly: GCF_056400805.1. Classification (NCBI taxonomy): domain Bacteria; kingdom Pseudomonadati; phylum Pseudomonadota; class Alphaproteobacteria; order Hyphomicrobiales; family Phyllobacteriaceae; genus Aminobacter; species Aminobacter sp. P4_H6_2. Next base: position 2,274 of record NZ_JBFUKO010000616.1, on the reverse strand, counting down.
CTGGACTGTAACATACGCGCCTCCTTTGGCGGGTCGCGAACACGCGGGCAGCGCCACAGGGCAAGGCGCTCTATCGCGTTCACACATAGGGCGCTTCTCCCTTGTCGGCAAGACGGATTTGCATATAATCCGCATACACTCCTATCAATTATGATTGAATGGACCAATTGTATGGAAATAGCTCTCTCGTCCTGTGCCGGTCCGCCGCATGGGGCAAAATGTCAGTGGGGGTGCGTCGACTTTGCGCGCTGCGCAGATCAAGATGGGGGTCTATTGCAGGGCGTGAGCAATACCTGACGAGTATCAGCCTAGACCACCAATCGCGCGCAAGCCGATTGTGCATGCAAGAGAGGTCTTCAATGTTCGGCCTGACAGCACTCGAACTGGCCCGCATACAGTTCGGCTTTACCATCTCCTTCCACATTATCTTCCCCGCAATCACCATCGGCCTCGCAAGTTACCTCGCTGTGCTGGAAGGTCTGTGGTTGTGGAAGCGCGACACGGTCTATCGCGACCTCTACCATTTCTGGTCGAAGATCTTCGCCGTCAACTTCGCCATGGGCGTCGTCTCGGGCCTGGTCATGGCTTACCAGTTCGGCACCAACTGGAGTTATTTCTCGGCCTTTGCCGGCTCTGTCACCGGCCCCTTGCTCGCCTATGAAGTGCTCACCGCCTTCTTCCTCGAGGCCGGCTTTCTTGGCGTGATGCTGTTCGGCTGGAACAAGGTCGGGCCAGGACTGCATTTTTTCGCGACACTGATGGTGGCGCTTGGCACGCTGATCTCGGCGACATGGATTCTTGCCTCCAACAGCTGGATGCAGACCCCGCAGGGCTTCGAGATCATCAACGGCATCGTCGTGCCGGTGAACTGGTTCGAGGTGATCTTCAACCCCTCCTTCCCCTACCGCCTGGCGCATATGACGGTGGCGGCATTCCTCGCCACGGCGCTGTTCGTCGGTGCTTCGGGCGCCTGGCACCTGCTGCGCGGCAACGACAACCGTCGCGTCCGCACCATGCTGTCGATGGCGATGTGGATGCTGCTCGTCTCGGCGCCCATCCAGATTTTCATCGGCGATCTGCACGGCCTCAACACGCTGAAGCACCAGCCCGCCAAGATTGCTGCCCTTGAAGGCCATTGGGAAAACAAACCCGGCGAATCCATACCGCTGACACTTTTTGGCTGGCCGGACATGGAAGCCGAGACGACGCGTTTTGCGCTGAAGGTCCCGTATCTTGGCAGCCTTATCCTCACCCACGATTTGTACGGCCAGTTCCCCGGTCTCAAGGAGTTCGCCAAGGAAGATCGGCCGAACGCGACGATCGTGTTCTGGAGCTTCCGCATCATGGTGGGCCTCGGCATGCTGATGCTGCTGCTCAGCGTCTGGGGGCTGTGGCTCAGGTGGCGCGGCAGGATGTTTGAGACGAACCTGTTCCTTCGCTTCGCCGCAGTGATGGGGCCAACCGGCTTGATCGCCATTCTTGCTGGCTGGTTCACCACCGAGATCGGCCGCCAACCTTGGATCGTCTATGGCGTGATGCGCACCAAGGACGCCGTGTCGAACCATTCTGCGCTGGCAATGAGCACCACGCTCATCGTCTTCATCGTGGTCTACTTTTTCGTCTTCGGCATCGGCACCAGCTACATGCTGAAGCTGGTCGCCAAAGGTCCGGAAGACGACGAAGGCGAGCCCGTCGAAGGCGAGCCGCTTGGCTCAGGACGCCCCTCGCGTCCGCTGTCCGCCGCGTCGGAGCACATGTCCGCGCCGACCTACCAGCACAGGAAAGGCTGAAACCATGGGAATCGATCTTCCCGTAATCTGGGCTGTCATCATTGCCTTTGGCCTGATGATGTATGTCATCATGGACGGTTTCGATCTCGGCATCGGCATCCTGTTCCCCTTCGTCCGCGACCGCGAGGACCGCGACACCATGGTCAACACCGTCGCCCCGGTGTGGGACGGCAATGAGACCTGGCTGGTGCTCGGCGGTGCGGCGATGATGGCGGTCTTCCCGCTTGCCTATGCCACCATCCTCAGCGCGCTTTATCTGCCGCTGGTGCTGATGCTGCTCGGCCTGATCTGGCGCGGCGTCGCCTTCGAGTTCCGCTTCAAGGCCGACGAGCACCACAAGCCGTTCTGGGACAAGGCCTTTACCGGCGGCTCTTATGTCGCGACCTTCTTCCAGGGCGTGTCGCTCGGCGCGTTCCTCAACGGGTTTCCGATGGAAAACGGTTCCTATACGGGCGGCGCGCTGGACTGGATCACACCTTTCAGC
>NZ_JBFUKO010000615.1:0-3128 GCF_056400805.1 Aminobacter sp. P4_H6_2 | reverse complement strand
GCATTGTGGATGTACGCGCGGGGGAACCGCGAACAGCCCTCAATGTCCAAGGAAGAAGTCATGGCCAAATCATCGACTCGCTCATCCGGAAAAATGGCAACGATCCATGATCAGAAACTACAGCGCGGCGAAGGGGGCGAACTGCATCAATTCGCCGAAGGCGATACCCCGGTGCTCACCACCGCCCAGGGTGGCCCGGTTGCCGACGATCAGAATTCGCTGAAGATCGGCGCACGCGGGCCAACGGCGCTTGAAGACTTCCACTTCCGTGAGAAGATCTTCCATTTCGACCACGAGCGCATTCCCGAGCGCGTCGTGCATGCCCGGGGCTACGGCGCGCATGGCTATTTCGAGACCTACAAGTCGTTGGCCAAATACACTCGAGCGGACATCTTCCAACGTGCTGGGGAAAAGACTCCAGCCTTCGTGCGCTTCTCGACGGTTGCGGGCTCCAAAGGTTCGGTCGACCTGGCACGCGACGTTCGAGGTTTCGCGGTCAAGCTGTATACCCAAGAGGGCAACTGGGACATTGTTGGCAACAACATCCCCGTGTTCTTCATCCAGGATGCGATCAAGTTTCCCGACATCATCCATGCTGTGAAGCCGGAGCCCGATCGCGGCTTCCCACAGGCGCAATCCGCACACGACAACTTCTGGGACTTCATATCGCTGACCCCTGAGAGCATGCACATGGTCATGTGGGTCATGTCCGACCGGGCGATCCCGCGCTCCTTCAGGTTCATGGAGGGCTTCGGCGTCCATACGTTCCGGATGGTCAATGCGAAAGATGAATCGACCTTCGTGAAGTTTCACTGGAAGCCGAAGCTTGGGCTTCAGTCAGTCGTGTGGAATGAGGCCGTCAAGATTAATGGCGCGGATCCCGATTTCCACCGCCGTGATCTGTGGGACGCGATCCAGTCCGGCAATTTCCCCGAGTGGGAACTCCAACTCCAGCTCTTCGATCAGGATTTTGCCGACAGCTTCGACTTCGATATCCTTGATGCCACCAAGCTCATCCCGGAAGAACTGCTGCCACCCATCCCGGTCGGCCGCCTGGTTCTGGACCGCATGCCCGAGAATTTCTTTGCCGAGACCGAACAGGTCGCGTTCATGACGCAAAACGTGCCACCCGGCATCGACTTCTCCAATGACCCGCTATTGCAGGGCCGCAACTTTTCCTACCTGGATACCCAGCTCAAGAGGCTGGGCAGCACCAACTTCACCCACATTCCGATCAATGCCCCGAAATGCCCATTCAATCACTTCCAGCAGGACGGGCACATGGCGATGCGCAATCCTGTCGGTCGCGCAAATTATCAGCCGAACTCGTGGGGCGATGGCCCGCGTGAATCACCACAGCGCGGGTTCCGATCCTTCGAAGATGTCGAACAAGGGCCGAAGCAGCGGATACGTGCTGAAAGCTTCGCCGATCATTACAGCCAGGCACGTCAGTTCTTCAAAAGCCAAAACGCAATCGAACAAGGCCATATCGCCAATGCGCTGACCTTTGAATTGAGCAAGGTAGAAAACCCTGCGATCCGGGAGCGGATGGTCGCCCATTTGCTCAACATCGATGAGAGTCTAGCGGCCACAGTCGCCGAGCAGCTGGGTATCAAAGATCTCCCACCACCCGCAGATTCGGCGGTGGAGGTCCGTGACGATCTTCCGACGTCGCCATCATTGAGCATCATCGAAAATGGCCCCAAAAGGTTCGAAAGCCGCAAAGTGGGGGTGCTTGTAAGCGACGGGGCAGATGCCAGTCTTTTGGATAGCCTTCGTTCGGAGCTCGCGAAAGAAGGTGCATCCATGGAGGTGATTGCGCCCAAGGTCGGTGGTGCCGAGGCCGCTGGTGGAAACTGGATTGATGCCAAACACATGATTGGCGGCGGGCCCTCCGTCCTGTTTGACGCTGTGGCTATTGTGGTTTCGCAGGAGGGTGGGCAGCAATTGTCCGATGTGGCACCTGCGAGGGACTTTGTTGCCGACGCCTTCGCGCACTGCAAGTTTATCGCTTATGTCGAAGCAGCCAGGCCCCTGATGGAGAAGGCTGGGATCGGAGACGATCTTGACGAGGGTATACATCTGATCGGGGGGCGTGGCGACGTCGCAGCCTTCGTTCAAAAACTAGCGGCTCTTAGATTTTGGGCACGAGAACCGAGAGTTAGCCTATAGGGGCGCCCTACAGCGGCATGCGGCCGCTGTAGGGTCTTGTCACGTTATCTGAAAAATGGTTGCGCCGATCCCGGTGGTGCTCAATTCACGCGAGTTTCCCAACAGCAACCTTCCATTCCCCCATCGCTTGCAGGCGGTGATTGTGGATAGCGAGAGCAGAGCGTTTTGAACGGGGCGGGACGAWCAGATTGCGAAGAGCCGAGAAGAAGATGACGCGTTGGAGGCTTCCTGGCGATCGGAAACCCTGCATCGTCCTTTCGCGTTTTCGCAGCGGCAGATGCGAATTCTCGGCTCGATTGTTCAGCCCCTTGTGCGATCGGTGCTCGACGTCCGACATCACTAAACGCCGCTGCAGAAGGTCGTCATCGCACTAGGCGCGCATGGTTTCGCGCAAGGCCCCACGTCCACGCAACATAGGGAGTCCCAGGGTCACCAGCACGAAGGCGGCGGTCACGACCTTCAGGTCGCTTGGTTGCAGTCCAAGTGATAGCGCCAGCGACACGAGCTGATAGTAGACCGCCGCTCCGACGACAGGCGCCAGCAACTGCCGGGTCACTGTCTGCCGTCCGGTAATTGTCTCTCCGATCACCAGCGAAGCAAGACCATTGATCAGGATGCCGGTACCCATGCCGACATCGGCATAGCCCTGCAACTGTACGATCAGCGCGCCCCCCAGTGCAGTCAGGCCAGAAGCGATGCCCAGTCCAACGATCGTGTATGTCCAGATGCTGATGCCGAGCGATGGCGCCAAGTCCGGATTTATGCCGACGACGCGCAGGGCGGCTCCTGCTTGCGTGGCTAGATACCAGCGCAATGCGAGCAGAACCGCGCCGATCAGTACGACGAATGTGACGACCTGCAGCCACACGTCGGTCAGGATGGCAGGGTTGATCTGCATGAAGATGTTGTCGGCGTTGAACAAGGCGATGTTTGAGCGACCAAGGATGCGCATATTC
>NZ_JBFUKO010000614.1:0-3143 GCF_056400805.1 Aminobacter sp. P4_H6_2 | reverse complement strand
ACGGTATCGTCATGGGCGGCGGCGTCGGCATCTCGTTCCATGGCTCGCATCGGGTGCTGACCGAAAACGCGCAATTCGCCATGCCGGAAGTTGGCATCGGCTTTTTTCCCGATGTCGGCGGCAGCCATCTGTTGCCCGATCTCGGCGGCTATTTTGGCATGTATCTAGCGCTGACGGGCAACCGGATCCGCTATGGCGACGCGCTTTGGTCCGGGTTGGCGACGCACACTATTTCGGCAGACGGGCAGATCGGGCTGCTGGAGCGTTTTTGCGAGACCGGCGAATCGGAAGCGGTTCTGCGCAATTTCTTCCGGCCCGCCAAGCGCGAGACTGAGCGCGATACTCTCGAAGCCATTGCCCTGCACTTTTCCAAGCCCACCCTTGCCGATGTCATCGAAAGCCTTGAGGCGGATACGAGCGAGTTTGCCGCCAAGACGCTCGCAACCATTCTCACGCGTTCGCCAACCAGCCTGTCTGTCGCCTTCCGCCAGATCAAGGCCGGGCTGACCATGTCGATGGACGACTGCATGCGCATGGAGTTCCGGATACTGAACCGCATGCTGACCGGCCGCGACTTTTATGAGGGCATCCGCGCCGTGCTCATCGACAAGGGCTCGACCCCACAATGGCAGCCCGCACGGCTCGCCGATGTCGATCCGGCCGATATCGACCGCTATTTTGCAACGCTCGGCGATGGGGAACTCGCCCTGTGAACGACAATGCAAGCCGCCTGCGCGAGATGCACCCGTCCGCGATCGAGAATGCGTTTGCGCTGTTCCTGCGCGTGGTGGCGGCCTATTGCCTGCTGTTCGGCATTCTCTATTGGGTCCGCCTCATCGGCGTCTATGACGGCCCGCTCTGGCGCTTCGACCTGATGCCGCTTCATTGGCAGGTCGCCGCGGTGACACTGTCGGCGTTTTTTCCTTTCGCTGCCATTGGTCTGTGGATGCTGTCGTCGTGGGGGCCGGTCATCTGGTTCATTTGCGCTGCGACCGAGATTGTCATGTATGCGGGCTTCCCCGATCTGTTTGGCAGCCGCCCGCTGATCGTCGCCGCCCATGTTTCGGTGGCGTTGATTTACGCCGCCTTCCGGATCGTCTTGCACCTCCAAAGACGCCGCGCTGCCCAGTAGCCAACGCTTTCAGGGCGTTGCGGGCCATCCCATAAAATACAAGGTTAATTATTCTTACTCGGAAGGGTTTTCGTTAACCTTCTTTCGAAACCAGTGCCTGGTAAGCCCTTGTTAAGCCTGACGTTTAAGTCGAATTTTATGGGTATTCGATAAGTTCGCGATCAAGGTGACATCAAACAAAAAAGTCACCAGGCGAAAACAGAGAGGCAAAGACAATGATCAATTCGCGTCAGGTGGCTAAGCCCGCCATGGTTTCCGAGGACCGTAACGAAGCTATCCGTTCGCTTTACATGGAATCCCTGCAGCTGGTCGAAAGACTTCACCGCCGTCTTCTTGATGTTATCAAGGATGAGTTCGACCGCAACGGCCGCAGCGACATCAATGCAATCCAGGCCCTGCTGCTGTTCAATATCGGCAACGCGGAGCTGACCGCCGGCGAATTGCGCTCACGCGGCTACTATCTCGGCTCCAATGTCTCCTACAACCTCAAGAAGCTGGTCGAGCTCGGCTTCATCAACCACCAGCGTTCGCGCATCGACCGTCGCTCGGTTCGGGTCAGCCTGACGCCCAAGGGCCAGGACGTGGCCGAGGTCGTTGCCGGTCTTTACGATCGTCATGTCGGCTCGATTGAACATGTCGGCGGCATCAACACCGACGAGTTCAAGCAGATGAACCGCGCCCTGCAGCGCCTCGACCGCTTCTGGAACGACACCATCGCCTACCGCATGTAAGCCTGCAGGGAAGGGGAATAGAGCAGTAAGGCAGTGGGGCAATAGGTCGGCAAGACCGCAGGTGCCACGCTCCATTTCTGACTGCCCTGCTACCTTACTGCCCTATTCCCATTCTTCCCAAGGAACGACCTCCAGTCGCCGGGCCGGTTGCAGAAATGCACCGGCTCTTCCTTTTTTAGCTTGAGGCGATGCAATAGAAGGCGCCCTAGCCATGTTGCCGCCATATTCGGATGACCTATCGAAAACTTGTGATGTGCCAGATCTGCCTGTTCGGCCGTCAGCAACCCGTGCGAAGAAGTCGCGAGTCACGTGTTCGTGATGTCGGGTTATGGTTGGCTAATTGTTAAGTGTGGTCGTCATATCGTCGCGGGAAATTTCCTGCCGGTTTTGTTGCGCGAATATGTCTGGAACGTCCATGAAAACTAGCCGCCGTTTCTTTCTCTCCGGTGCAGGCGCAATCGCCGTGGCCGCCATATCTGGCGCCGCTAGCGCCCAGGACGTGATCGGCGAAGTTCTCGGTTCGTCGCGTCGCGGCAACTGGGACGATCAGTTCGATGCGCGTGTCAGCCAGGGCGACAAGGTCGTCTCGACGCTGCCGATCTTTTCGCCGCAGACGATCGGTTTCGTGCAACAGGCCATCGCTCAGTATCAGAACATCGTCGCTCAGGGCGGCTGGCCAGTCGTGCCCGCAAACAAGAAGCTCAAGCTGGGCGACGAAGACCCCGATGTCGTGGTGCTGCGCAAGCGCCTGATGGTTTCCGGTGACCTGTCGCCGCGCGCTGGCCTCTCCCAATCCTTCGACACCTATGTCGATGCCGCACTCAATCGCTTCCAGGCACGGCATGGCCTGCCGTCCGATGGCGTCATGGGCAAGTACACCTATGCGGCGATGAACATCTCCGCCCAGGTTCGCCTGGGTCAGCTCCAGACCAATCTCACCCGTATCCAGGCGCAGGCCGGCAAGCTCGGCAACCGCTATGTGAACGTCAACATTCCGGCTGCCCAGGTTGAAGCCGTCGAAAACGATCGCATCGTGCTGCGCCACACGGCCATCGTCGGCAAAGTCGATCGCCAGTCGCCCATCGTCAACTCGAAGATCAACGAGATCGTCGTCAACCCGTACTGGAATGCGCCGGTGTCGATCGTCCGCAAGGACATCATCCCCCTGATGCGCAAGAACCCGAACTATCTGACCGACAGCAAGATTCGCCTTTTTGCGCCGGATGGCAGCGAAGTTGATCCGATGAATGTCGACTGGTCGACGGAAGAGGCGGCGAAAT
>NZ_JBFUKO010000613.1:0-3143 GCF_056400805.1 Aminobacter sp. P4_H6_2 | reverse complement strand
GCATGCGGGTCGACATAGATGTTGAACTCGGCGGCGGGGGTGGCATTGCCGCCTTCRAAGAAACCGCCGCCCATCAGCACCACTTCACGGATGCGCGGGATGATGCGCGGCTCCATCACCATCGCCATGCCGAGATTGGTCATGGGTCCGAGCGTGCAGACGGTGATCTCGCCTTCAGGTGCCGCCATAAGCGTGTCGACCAGGAAGTTGACTGCGTGCTTGTCCTGCAGCGGCTTTGTCGGCTCGGGCAGGACACAGCCGTCGATGCCGGTCGGACCATGAACATATTCGGCGGTCTTGAGCGCCTTGACCATCGGACGCGAACAGCCGGCATAGACCGGCACATCGGAGCGGCCGGCGAGTTCGGCGATCTGCAGCGCATTGCGCGAGGTCAGCGCCAGCGGCACGTTGCCGCCGACGGTGGTAAGCGCCACCACTTCGAGTTCGGGCGAACCAAGCGCAACCAGGATGGCAAAGGCGTCGTCCTGGCCAGGATCGGTGTCGATGATGATCTTGCGTGGCGACATGGCACTTTCCCCCGGTTCGATCGCCGGGTAGTTTCCGGCGGCATTGCAAGAATTCAGGCGTCATGCATACAGTACTGTATGTTATTTTCAAGACGGGTTGGGACACCTCCCGTTGGCACATTGGGGAGAAATGAATGGGGCCTCCAGTCGATCCGGTTCCCGCTGGCGACATCCAGCCGAAGAKTGCCGACGTCGTCATCGTCGGTGGCGGCATCATCGGCGTCAGCGCAGCTCTTTTCCTGGCCAGGAAGGGCATCTCGGTCGTCGTCTGCGAGAAGGGCCACGTTGCGGGCGAACAGTCGAGCCGCAACTGGGGCTGGTGCCGGCGCATGGGCCGCGACCCGCGCGAACTGCCGCTGATCGTCGAGGCGATGAAGATTTGGGGCGGTATCGAGGAGCTGGTCGGCGAAGATGTCGGCTTCCGGCGCACGGGCATTCTTTATCTGTGCCAGGACCAAAGCGATGTCGAACATCATGCCGAGTGGGTGAAAAGCGCAGGCGACTACGCGCTCGACTCCAAAATGATCGAGGGCCGGGCGCTGGCTGAACTGATGCCAGGCGCGCAAAAGACGTTTAGGGCAGCACTGCACACGCCAAGCGACGGTCGCGCCGAGCCGCAGAAGGCAGCTCCCGCGATCGCCCGTGCTGCCCAGCGCGCAGGTGCCCGCATCTTGTTGCGCTGCGCGGTGCGCGAGATCGAGACCGAGGGTGGCCGTGTTTCGGGCGTCGTCACAGAAAATGGCTTGATCCGAGCCAGCACGGTTGTGGTGGCGGGCGGCGCCTGGTCGAGCTGGCTGTGCCGTTCTGTCGGCGTCCGCCTTCCGCAGCTCTCGGTACGTTCGTCCGTGATGCGTACCGGCCCGGTCCAGGGCGGGCCCGATGGTGCTGCGTGGACCGAGGGCTTTGCCTACCGAAAGCGCCTCGACGGCGGCTACACCATCGCAAACGGCACCATCAGCTATCATCACGTGAACCCGGACAGCTTCCACTATTTCACCGACTTCTTGCCGATGCTGTCGCGCGAATGGCGCTCGGTTGGCCTGCGCTTCGGCGATTTCCTCAGCGGCCCCTTCGGGCTTTCACCCAGGCTGGAAGGTGCGGGCAGTGTCTACGAGAGGCATCGCACGCTCGACCCCGCTCCGGCTGTCGGCCCACTGGAAGCGGCCCGCGCCAACATGGAGAAGGTTTTTCCGGCTTTGAAAGGCGTGCCGACGCTGCAGCGCTGGGCCGGCTTCATCGATGCCACGCCGGACGCGGTGCCGGTGATTTCGCCTGTGAAGTCGCTGCCCGGGCTGGTGATCGCCACTGGCTTTTCCGGCCATGGTTTTGGCATCGGCCCCGCCGCAGGCAGGCTTACGGCCGATCTGGTGACCGGCAACACGCCGCTCGTCGATCCCCAGGCATTCCGCTACGAGCGTTTCATCGACGGTACCAGGCACCGTCCGACGACGGGGGTGTAGAGAGGCGGAATGTCTCAACCACCGCTAAGGATACGGCCCATCTCTTCCATGGCGGCATCGCGCTGCGGGTCCCGGCCTGCGGCGTAGGGCAGGCTGAAGGTCACAGGAATGTCTGGCTCGACGCCATGTCCTTCCAGCCGTACATCGTCGCCGATGACCGCGTCTGAGACTGCCACTTCGAGCAGGCTGTCATCAGGCAGTAGATAGGCACGTCCGGCCAGCAGCGCGCCAGCGGTCCGGGAGCCAATAAGCGGAATGCCGTTGGTCTTCAGCGCATAGGCGAAGAGTTCCAGTCCACTGCGTGCGCCTCCATCTATGATGCCCACGACAGGTCGCTGCCAGCGTACATTGGCAAGTGTTGCCTCGCCGTTGCGCTGGATGAGCCGGAATGTCGGGGTGTCGCCAACGAATAGCTCCGCTGCATCGGAGGGGCCGCCGCCCCAACGCCCGCGCAGGTCAACGACCATGCCGTCGACGTCCTTGAGCCGACCGTCGCCCAATTCGCGGGCAACGATGTCGAGGCCCTCAGGTGCCGAAAGTGTCCACAGCCTGACATTGCCGATCCGCTTTCCGTCGCGCTCGGTTACGCTGACGCTTGCCTCGATCGCTTTTTCGAACGTTTTGAGCGGACGCAACTGCTCCACAGCGACCTTGACGGTGATGGGTTCAGCTCCGGCGTTCCGGCGTAGGTTTACTTCGACGGTCCGGCCGACCTTGTCGCGGAACGATGTGATCTCGTGATAGGGCGCGCCATCCACGGCGAGGATCTCGTCGCCGACAAGGATACCAGCTCGCGCCGCAGGCGACCCGTCATAGACGTCATTGACGAACAGCGAGCCGTTGCCCGGCTGTGCGATCATGCCGATGCCGGGATACGAAACCTCGCCGTCGGGTGGAAACAGCCGCCGCAAATCGTTGCGGATGGCAAAGCGGAAAATGTCGGCAAGCTCGAAATAGGCGATGGTGTCAGGCTGGAAGCGGCCGGTGTGGGAGGCGCCAAGGCTGGCGAGAACCGTATCGATCGCCTTGCTGACCCGTTCATTGGAGCTGCCGGCATTGAGCGGCGCATCAGCGTTTTCGATTTCATGCCTGACCGCCGTTCCGAACCGCCCGAGCGCCGATGTGTCATGGAAATGATCGAACACCAGTTCAACGG
>NZ_JBFUKO010000612.1:0-3150 GCF_056400805.1 Aminobacter sp. P4_H6_2 | reverse complement strand
GCGGCACTTGCCAGCCATCGGCATAGGCGATGGCGGAAGCAGACACGACGGGCCAGGCGTCCTGGTCCGGGCCGAGCGGCCCCGAGCCTTCCCACGGCAGGCGGTTGGAGGCCTTGCGACCGGCATGGGCAAGCTGCGTGCCGAATTTCGCGCCGGGCGTCGCCACCCTCTTGGCGGCGTCGAGCRCCCATTTGGCGGCTGCTTCGTTGGCGTCGGAATAAAGCCCGAGGCAGCCATGGCTGATGCGGCCGCGCCGCTCGACATCGGTCATCTCGACGGTGACCATGCCGGCACCCGACATCGCCAGGTTCATCCAATGCTGGAGATGCCATACCGATGCCGAGCCGTCATTGGCCGAATACTGGCACATCGGGGCCACGGCGATACGGTTGGGAAAGTCGAGATGGCCAAGCGTGATTGGCGAAAACAGATGAACGGTCATGGCGGCTCCTGGGGGCTGGAAAGGCGAATGTAAAGCGTTTGAAGCCGCCGGCAACCGTGTTGCATGGGGCCACGCCGTGCTAACAGTCGGCGCGATGAATGCTGTGCTGCGGTGAGGGGGAGATCATGAAGTCAAGAGACAGGCTCGAAGCGATCCTGGCGCGGCTTGGCGCACGCGCCAAGGACGAGCGGGTCTTCGCCAAACTCTACGGCGAAGCCGCGCGGGCCGCGGCAGACGCTGCCGATGCCAGGGCAAGGGCAGGGCTGTCGCTCGGGCCGCTCGACGGCGTCATCGTTTCGATCAAGGACCTGTTCGATGTCGCTGGCGAACCGACCCTTGCCGGTTCGGTGCTGCGGCGCGATGCAGGGCCTGCGGCGCAGGACGCCATGATCGTTCGCCGCCTGCGTCGGGCAGGGGCGGTGATCATCGGCAAGACCCACATGACCGAATTCGCCTTCACCGCGCTCGGCCTCAATCCGCATTATGGCACACCGGGCAATGCGGCCGATCCGACGCTCATTCCCGGCGGCTCGTCGTCGGGCGCCGGCGTATCGGCCGCCGAAGGCACCTCCGATATATCAATCGGCTCCGACACCGGCGGCTCGGTACGCATCCCCGCTGCCCTCAACGGCGTTGTCGGCTTCAAGCCGACGGCGCGGCGCGTGTCGCTTGACGGCGCATTCCCGCTGTCGCCATCGCTCGATTCCATCGGCCCGCTCGCCAAGACGGTCGCGCAGTGCATTGCCGCCGACGCCATCATGTCCGGCAAGGAGTTTGGCGAACTGTCGCCGCTGTCGCTGTCTGGTCTGCGCATCGCTGTTCCACGCGGCCGCCTGCTCGACGGGGTTGAAGCGAGCGTCGCTTCAGTTTTCGAGCATGTGGTGAACCAGCTCGCCAAAGCAGGGGCTACGGTGACCGAGTGCTTCATCGACGACCTGCTGGCCGAATACCGCGCGGCGACACGCTCGGGATCGATAGCGGCCATCGAAGGGGCTGCGATCCACGCCGACTGGCTCACTAATGGCGCGTCGGTTCCCATCGATCCCAATGTCAGCGGCGCGCTCGGCCGGGCAATGAAGGTTCCCGCGGTCAGCTACATACACACGATGAACCGGCGCAGGGAGCTTGTCGCCGAGATGGACGCGCGGCTGTCGGCCTATGACTTCATCGCCATGCCGACGACGCCGCTCACGGCCCAGCCGATATCAGAGATGCTGGCCGATGGCGCACACGCCGACCGCGTCGAAGGCTTGTTGTTGCGCAACACCCAGGTCGCCAACCAGTTCGACCTTACCGCCTTGTCGCTGCCGATGCCCGATATGGCGCGACCCGCAGGGCTGGCGCTTGTCGCGCGCCACGGCCACGATCGCCGCCTGCTTGCGGCCGCGCTCGCCGTCGAGGCGATGCTGCGCGAGTAGGAGGGGGCCGACCTCCTGGCCACTTGCGGAGCCGGGTCAAATAATGGTCACTTAAGAACGACCCGTGGCGGGCCGGAATCGTACGAGGAGAAAATCTGATGCCATCGACAATGAAGGGCCCCGCGATCTTCCTCGCTCAGTTCGCCGGCGACACTGCGCCATTCAATTCTCTGAAATCGATTACATCCTGGGCGGCGGACCTCGGCTACAAGGGCGTCCAGATCCCGACGCCGGATGCGCGCCTGTTCGATCTGGAAAAGGCGGCGACGTCGAAAACCTATTGCGATGAGATCAAGGGCGTCTGCACTGACGCAGGCGTCGAGATCACCGAACTGTCGACGCATCTTCAGGGCCAGCTGGTTGCGGTGCACCCCGCTTATGACGCCCAGTTCGACGCGTTCGCCCCGGCAGCCGTCCACGGCAATCCGGCGGCACGGCAAAAATGGGCGGTCGAGCAGATGAAGCTGGGCGCGCGCGCCTCACAAAATCTCGGCCTCAAGGCATGCGTGTCGTTCACCGGCGCCCTTGCTTTCCCTTATCTCTATCCCTGGCCGCAGCGGCCGGCGGGGCTGATCGAGGTGGCTTTTGCAGAACTCGGCAAGCGCTGGACGCCGATCCTCGACGCTTATGACGATGCCGGCGTGGACCTCTGCTTCGAGCTTCATCCGGGCGAGGACGCGTTCGATGGCGCCACCTTCGAGATGTTCCTGGACGCAGTGGGTGGTCACAAGCGCTGCAACATCAATTACGATCCCTCGCACTTCCTGTTGCAGCAGCTCGACTATCTCGCCTTCATCGACATCTACCACGAGCGCATCAAGGCGTTTCACGTCAAGGATGCCGAATTCAACCCGAGTGGTCGCCAGGGCGTCTATTCCGGCTATCAGGGTTGGCTGGGTCGCGCCGGCCGTTTCCGTTCGCTCGGCGACGGCCAGGTCGATTTCTCCGGCATTTTCTCCAAGCTCGCGCAATATGGCTACGACAGCTGGGCGGTGCTGGAGTGGGAATGCTGTCTCAAGCACCCAGAAGACGGTGCCGCCGAAGGCGCGCCTTTCATCGAAAGCCACATCATCCGCGTGACCGACAAGGCCTTCGACGATTTCGCTGGCGGGACGAGCGACCGCAAGGTGCTCAGGGCTATGATGGGGATTTGATCTAAGCTCGCGCCGCCCCTCATCCCCCTGCCGGGACCTTCTCCCCGCAGGCGGGGAGAAGGGGGAGGTGGCGAGGTTGCAGTTAGCCTCCTTCTCCCCGTCGCTATTCGGGGAGAAGGTCCCGGCAGGGGGATGA
>NZ_JBFUKO010000611.1:0-3165 GCF_056400805.1 Aminobacter sp. P4_H6_2 | reverse complement strand
GGGCTGGATCCCTCCGCTGAATATGCTCTCAACTTCAACCGCGCAGGGACCTGGCGCTGCGCTCGATCATGGTTCGGCGCGCCACATGCCCCCCACGTCTGTGCTGCCTGAAGCAGGCACCACGTTCGCTTCCGTGAAAGCGACCCTCGCGGATATGGAGCTGGCAACACACTCGCGCGTCGGTATTGTTGCTTTGGCGGTCCCAAGTGGCCCGTGCGCTGACCAGACATCCCCTTCTCGCGTTGCCGGTTGCAAAGTGCATGCTTCTCAAGCCGCGTGTATCTGCGCGAGACCGCTTGTCGATTACTGATCCGACTGGTCGTCCTCGCGACCGTTGGGGAAAAACGGCAACGTGCGAACCCACAGTTCCAGTGTTGTCTCGTTGCCCAATGTCGCAGACCGGTGCGGGAGATGAGATTGAAAATGCATCGAATCCCCCTTGTTCAGGATGTGACGTTCTCCATCCACTTCAAGGAGCATGGTGCCTTCAAGGATATAGACGAAATCTTCGCCTTCGTTGCGCATGATCTCGGACATATGCCCTGCGGGACGACGGACCAGGGAAGGATGCAGCTGGGCGCCGGGAAACCCGCGGCCCAGAAGTTCGTAGCTCCGGCTGATGTCCCCCAGATTGAACGTTTCGCGTTCTCCCTGGCGAGAAACGGCAGCCGTTTGGCGTGGCGCTGGGACGAAGGTGTCGATGTTGGTCCCAAGCGCATCGGCGATGTTGCAGAGCGAAGACAGGGATGGCGTCGACATGCCCCGTTCGACTTGCGACAGGAAACCGATCGACAATCCCACCTTTTCTGACACCTGCTGCAACGTCATTTCAAGGGCACGACGCCGCTTGCGGATTTTTTTCCCGAGCGATGCCTGCGTAAGCTGATCGGCCGCGTCCGTTTGCTCGGTGCTTGGTTGCGAAACCATCTTGAAATCCATCGTGCGCCCGGCCACTGGCAACTATGCGGCGCGCCCTTAGTGAAGTCGATTAATGAGCTGATACCCGATTGTTCGCCAGACTCATAAAGTATTTTTCCACACTATAAAAATTTCACAACAGCTTAAATTTCTTTTGCCTGGCTTGGGTTTTTATGACAGATGTTGGGCATTCACGCTGGTGCTCAGGGAGGAGCGAATGCGCATTCATAAAAGGCCAATTCCGATTTGGGCTGCGATGGTGCTGGCAGGCACCCTCACAGCAAACGTGCAGGCGCAGGAGCCGCAGAAGGGCGGCACACTTCGAATACTCGCCACCGGCGAGCCGGATCACATGGATCCAGCACTTGCGGGTATGGTTCCGACCAACAATCTGATGCGGGCCATTTCCCGGCAACTGATCAGCTACGAGGCTTCGAACGACCCGACCGTCGCGATCAAGYCTGTTGGCGATCTGGCGACAGAAGTGCCACAACCGACCGACAATGGCCTGATCTACACGTTCAAACTGCGCCAGGGCGCCGAGTGGAACGCGCCGTCGGGCGCGCGCCAGATCACTTCCGTGGATGTGGAACGTGGCTTTAAGCGTCTGTGCAACCCGCATCTGCAGGCTGCAACGCTCACCTATTTTACGGCGCTAGTCTCGGGTCTCACCGAATTCTGTAATGGCTTCGCCAAGGTCGAACCGACCGCCGCGGCGATGAAGAAGTACATCGAGGAAAACGATGTGAAGGGCATCGAGACCCCAGACGACAACACCGTCGTCTTCAAGCTCAAGGAGCGGGCCGGAGACTTTATCTACATGCTGTCATTGCCAATGCCTGCACCGGTGCCGGTAGAGACGCTGGAGTACATTCCGGACAGTCCGGAGTACCGCGCCCATTTCATCGGCAGCGGTCCCTACACGATCGGCGAATACGCGCCCGATACGAGCCTCAAGCTCGTGCGCAATCCGGCCTGGAAGGCCGAGAGCGATCCTCTGCGCAAAGCGTATGTGGACGAGATCGAGATCACCATGGGCATGCAGCCCGACGCCATCATGCAGCAGTTGCAGGCAGGCGATGCCGATTTGTCTTATGACATCAATGTTCCGACCGCGATCCTGGCGACGCTTGTCGCCAATGGCGACGAGAAGCTAACCGCGATGTCGGCCGGCAACACCAACTTCTTGTTCATCAACACCGTATCTAGCAACAACAACAGCGCGTTGAAGAACCTTAAGGTCCGTCAGGCGCTGGCTTATGCCGTCGACAAGGCGGCGGTCGCACAGCAATGGGGCGGCATGACGGTCGCCGAACCGGTCGGCGGCATCTTCGGTCTTGGCGTGCTCGGTCATCACAAGTTCGAGCTCTATCCGTCACCGGATTCAAAGGGCGATCCCGAAAAGGCGAAGAAGTTGCTCGCCGAGGCTGGGTTTCGGGATGGGATTACGCTCAAGATGCCTTATCGCAACAAGGATATGGAGGCGACCACCGCCGCTACGATCCAGGCCAGCATGGCACGCGCTGGCATCAAACTTGAGCTCAGCCCGGTCACTGCCGCCGACTACTACTCCAAGTTCATGACCAATCCGATCAACACCAAGAAAGGCACCTGGGACATCGCGCCCGTTGGCTGGACGCCGGATTGGGTCGGGGGCGCGGCGCGCTCCGTGTTCCAGCCACAGTTTACCTTCAACGGCACGCACCAGACTTACAATTACACCGACTACAACAACGCCAAGGCCAATGAGATTGCCGCACAGGCGATCAACGCCACCACACCGGAGGAGACCGGGAAGTTGTGGGCCGAGGTCGATGAGCTCGTGATGGCGGACGTGCCTGTCATTCCGCTGATCGCTAACAAGAACCCGAAGTATCGCAGCGAGGAAGTGCAAAACTACCAGCCTTATGCGCTGGGCGTCGAAGGCGACTGGACCAATCTCTGGCTCGAACGTTGAACTGAGCACAAGCCGGCGCCCGTTGCGGCGCCGGCTTCCGATCCAGTACAAAAGGGTTAGAACGTGGCACTTCTTGAAGTCAAGCAGCTAACGGTCGATATTCCGACCGAGGACGGCGTCGTCCATGCCGTCCGCAACGTCTCATTTTCGGTCAAGCAGGGCTCTCTGTTCGGCATTGCAGGGGAGTCAGGCTCGGGCAAGAGCGTGCTCACCCAGGCGATCGTTGGTCTGCTGCCCAACGCGGACATCAGCGGCGAGGCCTTGTTCGAAGGGCGCAATCTGATCGGGCT
>NZ_JBFUKO010000610.1:0-3173 GCF_056400805.1 Aminobacter sp. P4_H6_2 | reverse complement strand
ACATGAAGATGGCTGCCGGTGGCGGTGCGTTCATCGCGGCTGCCCACATGGCCCATGCCGGCCGCAAGGTAGCACTGGTGGCGCGCCTTGGCACCGACTCGCTGTCTTCAGGGATCGAGGCCGAGCTTGGCGCAAGCAATGTCGATCTTCGCTTTGTCGAGCATTCGCCGGGTGCGGGGCCGCAGGTCACCGTCGCCTCGGTGATCGGCAACGACCGTGCGTTCCTGTCGCGGCGCGCCGGTACGGCGCTTCCGGCGACACTTGAGGCTGCGCTCGACTGGAGCGATGCCGGGCATCTGCACATCGCCGAATACGCGACCTTACACGAGATCCCCGATCTGGTGACCCGGGCCAAGGCGAAAGGGCTGACCGTGTCGCTCGACCCAAGCTGGGACGAGACGCTGATCTACGAGGCCGAGCTGCTCGAACGCTGTGCCGGCGTCGACATCTTCCTGCCCAATATGGAAGAGGCGACAGCGATCACGCGCGAAAACGATCCGATCGCAGCGATCGAGATCCTGTCCAAGGCCTTCCCCGTGGTTGCCCTGAAAGCAGGCGGCGAAGGCGCATGGCTGAAGGCCAATGGCCAGTTGCTGCACCGGCGGGCCGAAGAGGTTCCGGTCGTCGACACGACGGGGGCGGGCGACGCCTTCAACGCTGGCTTCATCGATGCCTGGCTTTCCAGCCAGTCCGAGGAAGCCTGCCTTGCCGCCGGCGTCACCTATGGCAGCCTTGCCGTCCAGGCGGCAGGAGGCTCGGCGATCCTGCGCCAGCCGCAGCGTCGGGCTGCGGGCTGACGACGCCAAATCGCCGTAGCGAGGAACAACTCGCTACGGTCGGCTGATCAGCAGCGAAATACCCTGGCCGACGCCGATGCACATGGTGGCGAGCGCGCGCTTTGTGCTCTGCAAATCAAGTTCCAACGCCGCCGTCAGCACGAGGCGTGCACCCGACATGCCGAGCGGGTGACCAAGCGCGATGGCGCCGCCATTCACATTGACATGGGCCGCGTCGTCGGCGAGGCCAAGCTCGCGCATGCAGGCCAGCGACTGCGCGGCGAAAGCCTCGTTGAGCTCGATAATATCGATGTCGGCGATGGTCAGCCCACTGCGTTCCAGAAGCTTGCGCGTCGAGGYGACCGGACCGATGCCCATGACGCGGGGGGCTACGCCAGCGGTGGCCATGCCGTCGATCTTGGCGAGCGGTGTCAGGCCGTAGCGTTCGACCGCGCGGGCTGACGCGACGATCACAGCCGCGGCACCGTCGTTGACGCCCGAAGCATTGCCGGCTGTCACTGTGCCGCCGGCGCGGAACGGTGTCGAAAGGCTGGCGAGTTTTTCGATGGTCGTTTCGCGCGGATGCTCGTCATGCTCGACGACAGTCGCTTCGCCCTTGCGCCCTTTGATGGTGACAGGAGCGATTTCACGGGCAAACCGCCCACTCTTCTGGGCAGCGGCGGCGCGCGCCTGGCTGCGCAGGGCAAAATGGTCCTGATCGTTACGCGAAATGGAAAATTCCGCCGCGACGTTTTCGGCCGTCTCCGGCATGGAATCGATGCCGTATTGTTTTTCCATCAGTGGATTGACGAAACGCCAGCCGATGGTGGTGTCGAAGATCTCGGCGCTGCGCTGGAACGCACTCGTCGCCTTCGGCATGACAAAGGGCGCGCGCGACATGCTTTCGACGCCGCCGGCGATGATGATGTCTGCTTCGCCAAGCTTGATGGCGCGCGCGGCATAACCGACAGCGTCGAGGCCGGAGCCGCAGAGCCGGTTGATGGTCGTCCCAGCCACCGTCTCCGGCAGGCCCGCAAGCAGTGCGGCCATGCGGGCGACATTGCGGTTGTCTTCGCCGGCCTGGTTGGCACAGCCGAGCACGATCTCGTCGATCTGGTCGGTGGAAATGGCGGGCAGTCGCGCCAATGCCTCACGGATGGCATGGGCAGCAAGATCGTCAGGGCGCACGGATGCAAGCGCGCCGCCATAGCGGCCGATCGGGGTGCGGACGCCGCCGACGATATAGGCTTCGCTCATGGCTTTGCGTCCTTGTGCGTTTCGGCGGCGACCATCGGCCCGCCCTTGTGGGCCGGGAAGCCGTAGCCGTTGATCATCACCAGATCGATGTCGMTCGAACGCGCGGCGACACCTTCAGCGAGCAAGGCAGCGCCTTCATCGGCCATCGCCTTGAGCAGCCTTGCGATGATCTCATCAGGAGTGAAGCTGCGCGGGGTAATGTTCCTGGCCGCGCGAGCGGCTTCGATCAGCGCCGTCACCTCGGGATCGACGGCCCGTTCGCCACTGGAATAGTCGTACCAGCCGCGCCCGGTCTTGCGGCCGAAGCGCCCCGCTTCGCACAACCTGTCGGCGATTTCGACATAACGTGCCCGGGGATCGCGGGTCGCGGCCTGGCGCTTGCGCCGTGCCCAGGCGATCTCGAGGCCTGCCATGTCGTAGACGGCGAAGATGCCCATCGGAAAGCCATAGGCTTCGAGCGCGGCGTCGATTTCGTGCGGTGCAGCACCGTCCTCGACCATGAACTCGGCCTCGCGGCGGTAGGCGGAAAAGATGCGGTTGCCGATGAAACCTTCGGTGACGCCGCATACGACCGGCAACTTGCCCAGCTTCTTGGCGAAGGCCAGCGCGGAAGCGAGCACGTCGGGTGCGGTCGCCTTGCAGTCGACGACCTCAACGAGGCGCATGATGTTGGCCGGCGAGAAGAAGTGGAGGCCGACAACGCGCTCGGGATGAGCGGTCGCGGCGGCGATTTCGTCGGGGTTGAGGTAGCTGGTGTTGGTGGCGAGGATCGCATCCTGCCTGACGATGCCGTCGAGCCGTTGGAACAACTCGGTCTTGACGGTGAGATCGTCGAACACCGCCTCGACGACAAGGTCGGCGGCGGCGAGTTCGCTGGCGTTGTAGGTCACCACGAGCCGGCCAAGGCATTCGTTGCGAACTGTCGGTGAAAGACGCCCTGACTGGACCGACTTGTCGAGGATGCCCGCGATGCCCTCGCGCCCCTTTTCGGCGGCTTCGACCGTCTGCTCGACGCCGATGACACGATAGCCCGATGTGAGTGCCGCAACGGCGATGCCCGCGCCCATCAGTCCGGTGCCGACGATGCCGACAGTCTCGATCTTGCGCGGCGTGATGTTGTCGAGCTTTTCGACCTTGCCG
>NZ_JBFUKO010000609.1:0-3178 GCF_056400805.1 Aminobacter sp. P4_H6_2 | reverse complement strand
GATTTAGCGAACCCCAGATCCTTGCAATCCTTCGCCAGGCGGAAGGTGGGGTCCCAGTGCCGGAGTTGTGCCGCGAACACGGAATGAGCACGGCATCCTTTTACAAATGGCGAGTCAAATACGGTGGCATGGACGCGTCGATGATCAGCCAGATGAAGGCTCTGGAGGACGAGAACCGTCGGCTGAAGAAGATGTATGCCGAGATGAGCATGCAGGCCGAGCTGCTGAAGGAGCCTCTTGGAAAAAAATGACTCGRCCATCTCAACGCCGGGAGATGGCTGGGAAAGCAGTGGCGTTGCGCGCGGTGGGCATTGCGCTCGCCTGCCGCACCTTCGAGGTCAGCGAGACCTGCTATCGTTACAGCGCCAAGCTGAACGACGAGAACGAGCAGATCGCTGACATACTCATCGGGTTAACGCGGGCAAAGAAGAGCTGGGGCTTCGGCTTGTGCTTCCTCTACCTGCGCAATGTCCGGGGGCATCGCTGGAACCATAAACGCGTGTATCGCATCTACCGCGAGCTGGAGTTAAACCTCAGGATCAAGCCACGCAAGCGACTGAAACGGGACAAGCCCGACGCTCTGGCCGTACCGGAAGCGCCGAACATGGTCTGGTCGATGGACTTCATGGCGGATCGTTTGGAAGACGGCAGGCAATTCCGGCTGCTGAATGTCCTGGACGACTTCAACCGCGAAGGGCTGGGCATCGAGGTGGACTTCTCACTTCCTGCCGAGCGCGTCATCCGCAGCCTGAACCAGATCATCGAATGGCGCGGCAAACCGTTCGCAATTCGTGTGGATAATGGGCCTGAATATGTCAGTGGCAAACTGATGGAATGGGCTGAGAAGCAGGGCATTGCCTTGAGCCATCTTCAGCCAGGAAAACCGCAGCAAAATGCCTATGTCGAGCGCTACAATCGCACCGTCCGACATGAATGGCTCGACCAATACATCATTGAAAGTATCGAGGAGGCACAGGAATTCGCCACAGGGTGGCTTTGGACCTACAACAACGAACGGCCCAATATGGGAATCGGCGGCATCACACCCGCACAGAAACTGAAAATGGCTGCGTGAATTCTACCATGAAGCCCGCTAAAAACGGGGAATTACCATCCCTCAAAAGCGACGCCGTCAACGTGCAGGGAAAATCGCGCTTACAGAGATGCGACACATRRGCCRGTTAGAGATGCGACAGTCGTCGCCTCTYGGGATGCTGGTCAAACGTGAGCGTTTGAAAGGAAGACTGGCGACGTGAAGCGTGATTGAGACCATGAGCGTTCGGAGTCGTCATGTCATTGTCGTGCGCTCGTCGCCAAGGACATTCTGGACGTGCTTGGCGCTCTAGGGAGCTACGTCCGAAAGAGTGGTAAGGTAGAGGTCAGCGGCGCGCATCGACATCGGGCAGAAGCGCTAGCGCGCCAAACTGGGGCCTGCCGCCCCCCCCCTCGACCAGCAGGCCTKTATGTTGYARCTGATAGGCCGAATGGAAGGCACGACCTCAACAGAACCATCAAGCGTATGTTGACCGCCTGAAAGGTTCGATTGATGGCGGCCCTCCAAATCCTTTCGGTCGCGTCAGTCGCCAAAATTGGCCACCCGCCGCGCGGATCGACAACTGTACTAGCGGCGACGTGATAGGCCAGAAGAGGGTCTCCTAAGCAACAGCCTCCTCAATTCCCCTCAGCGTCATTTATCTTAACACAAGATTGATGACCGTTTACCTCACGGCAATCTCTTCCTGAAATGCCGCCAGCGTAAACCAATGTGATAGTCGTGAGGACTGCTATCCATGCAAGAATGATCTTAGTCATGTAAGCCTCCTTTGTTACTTCGCAAGTGATATGGAGGGTAGGTTTGCAACCTGGCACCTCTAAACCCTGCGAACGATAGATTGCCATGCAGGCGTGATGACAGCGTTAAGCAGGCGTGACATGCTTGTGAAGCGGCCCTTTAATTGCGGGTGGTTGTCAATCCAAGTTTTGCGTTGTCATCGCCGGGGTCATGGTCCTTTCCGAGGTCGATCCGATCGGGTCGCCCATGGTGTTGAAGCGCCTTGCGGACGCAAATACCAGCGCCGCAGCGACCGCTTCCGCGTCAATCTGACCAAAGCGAGCGGCCTGCAATGGCCGATAGCCCCCTCCCTGCCCCAGAAAGCAGAGAATTCAATTGGCATAGCTGCTGTATACCTTAGGTATCCGGCGTGATCAGCTTCAACGACGGAAAATATGTCCGGTATCGGCCAACATCACGGGTCAGCAAGGAAAGCTGATTGACTGCTGCGTGAGCGCCGATGAAGAAATCGGGAAGCACACCGGTTCTCGATCCACCAGACTTGCGGTATCGCGTGAACAGCTTTCCGGCAAGGAAAAGCGACGCACGTGGAATTGGCGCCATTTCCAAGCCGGCCTGGCCGAGAAAACCATCGAGCGCCTCGATCCGATCGTATCGAACAGCGAGTTCGGCGTAGACCACAGCGTTTATCAACAACGGCCCCAGGAGACTGGCAGCCTCAAGTTGAGCAACCGACCAGTCAGCCCAAGTCGGGTCGTCGGTAACAAGATCCAGCAGGACGTTGGTATCAACCAGCGTCACGCTTCACCACGCGTCAGTGCCATGATTGCGTCTGTGCTAAGACCTTTGCCGGCGTGACCGCGCAGCTTGGCGAAACGGCTCGCGGGCTGCTTTTTGTCGGCGCGAGCAAGCATTATACTGCCATCGACCGCCCGGTGGAAATCAACCTTGCTGCCCGGACCGATCCCCAGCAGGTCGCGGACAGGCTTTGGGATGGTGACTTGGCCCTTCGCTGTGACTGTCGTGCTCATACGAGCTCCTTCAAATCTGTGGTAATGCGCTCTTAGAAAGAGGTATTACTTTCGAGCCGAAAATTCAATCCCTGCATCAGCCGTTGCTTCCGGGCTTATCGAGCCTCCGGCGCAACGCATCGCTGATTTCCAGGCGGCTTTGCGTACGGAACACCTTTCCCGGTTGTGTCTCCACAGGTGGTGTAGCTGGGCAATAGCAAAGCCGCTCGCGAACGCGCCATTGAAAGCGCTGTGTGAGCGAGCGGCGGTTCGGTGGTCATCGGCGCTTTTCCGGTAGGGTCGGGTTGCTCACACCAACTTTGACCGGAAGGACCACCGATGACCGACGACATGATGAACCTGCGCACGCTTGTGG
>NZ_JBFUKO010000608.1:0-3190 GCF_056400805.1 Aminobacter sp. P4_H6_2 | reverse complement strand
CGATATCACCTTCTCCCCGTTCACGGGGAGAAGGTGCCCCGAAGGGGCGGATGAGGGGCGGCGCAAGGGCGTCGAGCGTTGGCTCCTGCCCCTCGTCCCCCTGCCAGGACCTTCTCCCCGTGAACGGGGAGAAGGGGGATTCGACCACGCCTCGCGCCGGATCGTAAAAACCGGCTTTGGGCACCGTCACCGGTGCATTGGCATCGGCTTTCGCTTCCGCGCTCGCCAGTCCTGCGAGGCGCGCAACCAGCGCCTTCATGTTTTCCGGTCCGCCTTCGCGGAAATAGCCAAGCAGCGCGTCGAGTTCTGTGCGCGGCAAGGTCGAGCCTTCGACCAGCCGCGAGTCCGAATCGTGGCTTTCGCCCGGCAGCAGCGCAAGAGCGATGCCCTTTTCTCGAGCCATGGCAGCGAGTTGGTCGCAACCGTAGCGCCACCAGTCATAACCGCCGAGGATGCGGACGATGATGACCTTGGCGTGCGCCGCTACACTGTCGATCCAGAGGTCGACAGACATCGGATGCCTGAGGTCGCGCAGGCTGGCGAGCCGCATCGATGGCAGGCTTGCCGCGTCCGCCTTCCAGGCGGCGGCGATGCCAGCGAGATCGCTGTCGGTGAAAGACAACGCCACCACATCCGCAGGCGTTTGCCTGAGATCGACAGGCTCGACGAGATCGTCGAGCGAGGCGGATGTGGTGGTGAGGATGTGCATCTATCTGGCCCGGCTCAGCCTACAAGAATGCGCTCGATGGCCGGGCGGTCGAGGCCCTTGAGGCCGATCACCACCAGACGCGAGCGGCGGTCGTCTTCGGCCGTCCAGGCGCGGTCGTAGTAGTGGTTGACGCGCGGACCGACAGCCTGGACGAGCAGGCGCATGGGCTTGCCGCCGACTTCGACGAAGCCCTTCACGCGCAGCACGTTTTCTTCCTCGGCGGCGGTGGCGACGCGCTTGGCCAGTTCATCCGGGTTGGAAATCGAAGGAATGTCGATGACGAACGAGTCGAAATCATCGTGCTCGTGGTCGAAGGCGCCGTCGTGATGGGTCTTGCGGTTTTCGATGTCGTCTTCGACAGCGAGGCCAAGGCCAAGCAGCACCGAAGGGTCGACCTTGCCGTGCGCGGTCTGCACGATCTTGACGGCGCGCGACAGGTGCTCGCCGACAATGGCGTTGGCGCGCGCAAGGCCGGCCTCGTCGAGCAGGTCGCTTTTCGACAGGATGATGAGGTCGGCGCAGGCGACCTGGTCTTCAAACACTTCTTCGACCGGATCATCATGGTCGAGCGTCTCGTCCTGGGCGCGCTGGGCGGCGAGCGCGTCCATGTCGGCGGCGACCTTGCCTTCTGCGAGCGCTGGGCCGTCAACAACGGCGATGACGCCGTCGACCGTGACGCGGCTCTTGACCGTGGGCCATTGGAAGGCCTGGATCAGCGGCTTGGGCAATGCCAACCCCGAAGTCTCGATCAGGATGTGGTCGACACGTGGCGAACGCGACAGGATCTGGTCCAGTGCGGGGACAAAATCGTCGGCGACGGTGCAGCAGATGCAGCCATTGGCCAGTTCGACGATGTTTTCCTCCGGGCAGGTGTCGATGCCGCAGCCTTTGAGGATTTCGCCGTCGATGCCGACATCGCCGAACTCGTTGACGATGATGGCGAGGCGCTTGCCCTTGGCGTTTTCGAGGATGTGGCGGAGCAGCGTCGTCTTGCCGGCGCCGAGAAAGCCGGTGATGACGGTACAGGGGACGCGTTCGACGGAGGCGGTCATTTGTCTTCCTTGATGAGGTCGAGGGGAGGGATGCGCGCGACAAGGCCGCGCTTGAGGCTGTCGGGACGGCCTCGCCACGGGATCAGGCCGTCGGTCGAGGTGGCGAAGAGTTTTGCGCCGGTGATCAGGTCGTCGCCCGAGCTAATGGCGAGATCGCCGAAGACGTAGCTCCATGAGCCGTCGCGCAGGATCGCCGCACTCAGGCGGCGCTTGCAGTTGCCGAGGCATTCGACGCTGCGCACCGTGATGCCTTCTTGTGCAGCGGCGGCGCGTGTGGATTCGGCGAGCTTGGCGCCTGCGCGGGGATGAGCGTCCGAGCCGTTTTCGTCGCGGCAGGATGAGCAGACGAGAATCGTCACATCCGCTGCGGCGCGCAGGTCGGCGCCATCGCTGGATGCGTCCAAAATTTCGACAGAGAGATTGTCGTCGAGTTCCAAAATACCAGGCTCCTTGCCTGGGACACCCGCCAGGCGATCGGATCAATGTTTCAGACGGCAGGTCTCCTGGCTCGCGAGTCGTCGCCTTCGTGCCGCCTTCCCGGGAGGACATCCCAGTGGTTACCGGTCTTGGCTCGTCGCTTACAGTTGCGGGGACAGCCGCGGATTTGACGCCAAAAGCGCCGCACCGCATTCCCTCTTAGCTCCTCCCCTTGCCGGGAGGAGACCGTCTGGGTCGATTTAGGCTTTCGCGAGGGGTGGAGTCAACGTGAGGGAGCGACCCGCAATGTCGCTCAGCGCCGGTCCGAGATCGCCGGCCGGTGTGACCTTGATGCTTTCGAGGCCAAGCCAGTCACGCATCTGCTGCAGCTCTTCATAGAGTTCGGCCGCCGTTTCGGGCGGGGCGCAGGGCTCCGCATAGGCGGCATGGACGCGCAAGACACCGGCTGGGCGGTCAGCTTTGAGGTCGACGCGCGCGACGATTCGTTCGCCGAGCAGGAAGGGCAGGACATAATAGCCATACTGGCGCTTTTCGGCCGGCGTGTAGATCTCGATTCGGTAGCGGAAGCCGAACAGGCTTTCGGCGCGGCTGCGTTCGAAGACCAGCGGATCGAACGGCGCGAGCAAGGCGCGGGCACTGACCTTACGTGGAATGCGGGCCTGGGCGTGCAGGTAGGCCTGCTTGTCCCAGCCCTCGACGCGGACGGGAATCAGTTCGCCCGTTTCGACCAGCTCTTCGAGGCGACCTTTCATTTCGGCGGGCGACAGGCGGAAGTAATCACGCAGGCAGGCGGCCGTCGCGACGCCATGGGCCCGGGCGGAGATTCGCAACAGTTCGCGATGCGCGTCGGCCGGGGCAGGGATGGGACTGTTGTAAATGCCCGCGGGCAAGACTCGCTCGGGCAGATCATAAAGTCGCTCGAAGCCACGGCGCGAATGGGTGGTGATGCGGCCAGCCCAGAACAGCCATTCGAAAGCGTGTTTTTCCCGGC
>NZ_JBFUKO010000607.1:0-3195 GCF_056400805.1 Aminobacter sp. P4_H6_2 | reverse complement strand
AAGCCGGTGACTTCGCAATTCTGGATGATGTCGACGCCACGCTGGTCGGCGGCGCGCGCATAACCCCATACCACCGCATCGTGGCGGGCGGTGCCGCCGCGGCGCTGCATGAGGCCGCCCATGATCGGGAAGCGCGGGCTGTCGTAATTGAGGAACGGCAATTCCTTGCGGATCTGCACGGCGTCGAGCAATTCTGCGTCGATGCCATTGATGCGCATGGTGTTGCCACGGCGGGCAAAGGCGTCGCGCTGGGCATCGGAGTGATAGAGGTTGATGATGCCGCGCTGGGAGACCATCGCATTGTAGTTAAGATCCTGCTCCATGCGCTCCCACAGCTTCATCGACATCTCGTAGAAGCCGGTATTGCCGGGAAGTCCGTAGTTGGAGCGGATGATGGTGGTGTTGCGGCCGGCGTTGCCGGAGCCGATCCAGCCCTTTTCAAGCACCGCGACATTGCGGATGCCGTACTCGTTGGCGAGGAAATAAGCCGTGGCGAGCCCATGTCCGCCGCCGCCGATGATGATCACGTCGTAGTGGCTCTTGGGTGCCGGATCGCGCCAGGCGCGGGTCCAGCCCTTGTGGCCGGACAGGGCTTCCTTGGCGTGTGAGAAGATCGAATATTTCATCGCATGTGTTCCGGCGTAATGTGAGGTGTGTCCGAGGCCCGCGCCCGATCTGGAAGACCGGGCGCAATGCCTGTTTGGGTGCCTCAGACGTCCAGCGTGTGGTCGCGTTCCCACTGGGTGAAGTGGGAAGCGTAGGAGTTCCACTCCTGGTGCTTGAGCTTGATGTAGGCGGCGGAGAACTCTTCGCCCATCGCAGCCTTCAGCTCGCTGTCTTCGTCATAGGCGCGCAGTGCATCAAGCAGGTTGAGCGGCAGCTTGGCGCCATGGGTGACGGTGTGGCCTTCACGGTACATGTCGACATCGCTGCGCGGGCCAGGATCGGCCTTGGAGCGAATGCCGCTGAGGCCGGCGGCGATGATGATCGCCTGCATCAGGTAGGGGTTGGCAGCGCCGTCGGGCAGGCGCAGTTCGAAGCGGCCGGGGCCTGGCACACGCACCATGTGGGTGCGGTTGTTGCCGGTCCAGGTCACTGTGTTAGGCGCCCAGGTCGCACCCGAAAGGGTACGCGGTGCGTTGATGCGCTTGTAGGAATTGACAGTCGGGT
This sequence comes from Aminobacter sp. P4_H6_2, assembly GCF_056400805.1. Lineage (NCBI taxonomy): Bacteria > Pseudomonadati > Pseudomonadota > Alphaproteobacteria > Hyphomicrobiales > Phyllobacteriaceae > Aminobacter > Aminobacter sp. P4_H6_2. Next base: position 2,025 of record NZ_JBFUKO010000607.1, on the reverse strand, counting down.
TGCAGATCGCGGCGAGCGCCGAGGCATGCTTCATGATGCCGCCGAGGAAGTGGCGGCCCTTCTCGGAAAGACCGAGTTCCATGTTCTTGTCGGCAAAGGCATTGGACTTGCCGGCAAGATCCCACACCGAGATATGGGCATGGCAGCCAGAGCCGGTGAGACCCTGGAAGGGCTTCGGCATGAAGGTCGCGCGCAGGCCGTGCTTTTCGGCGATCGAGCGAACCATGAACTTGAAGAAGGAGTGCTTGTCGGCGGTCTGGAGAACGTCGTCATACTCCCAGTTCATTTCGAACTGGCCGTTCGCGTCCTCATGGTCGTTCTGGTAGGGCTTCCAGCCGAGGTCGAGCATGGCATCGCAGATTTCGGCGATGACGTCGAAGCGGCGCATGACAGCCTGTTGGTCATAGCAGGACTTTGCCGCCGTATCGTACTCGTCGGCAATCTGGCTGCCATCCGGCGTGGTGAGGAAGAATTCCGGCTCGACGCCGGTCTTGACCCGCATGCCTTCCTTGGCGGCTTCGGCGACCAGGCGCTTCAGCGTGTTGCGCGGGGCTTGGGCGACACCCTTGCCTTCCATCAGGCAGTCAGATGCGAGCCAGGCTACTTCCGGGCGCCACGGCAGCTGGATCACTGAAAGCGGATCCGGCACAGCCAGCATGTCTGGATGTGCCGGGGTCAGATCCAGCCAGGTCGCGAAGCCGGCAAAGCCGGCTCCGTCCTTTTGCATGTCCGAAATGGCCTGCGCCGGCACCAGCTTGGCGCGCTGACCTCCAAAGAGGTCCGTATACGAGACCATGAAATATCGGATGTTGCGAGCCCTTGCGAACTCTTTGAGATCAGTCACCTCCGACTGATCGATTTTGGCTTCAAAGGCCGTACCCATGTGAATTGCTCCTCCCAATCCTTGTGGTTTTAAAAGGGACCCTTACCAGGCACCCAGCTCGTTCCCGCTAGCGGCACGCCAGCCATGGCGGCAGCTTCGATCGAAAGAGCGCAGAGATCCTCAGGCTCGAGATTGTGCAAGTGATTCTTGCCGCAGGCACGGGCGATCGTCTGTGCCTCTAGCGTCATGACCTTCAGATAATTCGCCAGACGGCGACCAGCTGCGATCGGATCAACGCGCTTCATCAGCTCGGGATCCTGCGTGGTGATGCCGGCAGGGTCCTTGCCCTCGTGCCAATCGTCGTAAGCGCCGGCAGTGGTGCCGAGCTTCTGGTATTCGTCCTCCCAACGCGGGTCGTTGTCGCCGAGCGCGATAAGCGCCGCGGTTCCAATCGATACTGCATCGGCGCCGAGTGCAAGCGCTTTGGCCACATCGGCACCATTGCGTATGCCACCGGAGACAATCAGCTGAACCTTGCGGTGCATGCCGAGATCCTGGAGCGCCTGAACGGCAGGACGGATACAAGCCAGGATCGGCTGGCCGACGTGCTCGATGAACACCTCCTGGGTTGCTGCCGTGCCGCCCTGCATGCCGTCGAGCACAACGACGTCGGCGCCGGCCTTCACTGCTAGTGCCGTGTCATAATAGGGGCGCGCGCCACCAATCTTGACGTAGATCGGCTTTTCCCAATCGGTGATCTCGCGGATTTCGAGGATCTTGATCTCGAGATCGTCCGGACCGGTCCAGTCGGGGTGACGGCAGGCCGAGCGCTGATCGATACCCTTGGGCAGCGTACGCATTTCTGCAACGCGGTCGGAAATCTTCTGACCCAAAAGCATGCCGCCGCCGCCCGGCTTGGCGCCCTGGCCGACAACGATTTCGATGGCATCAGCACGACGCAGATCGCGCGGGTTCATGCCGTAGCGCGACGGCAGGTACTGGTAGACCAGTTGCTTGGAATGCCCGCGCTCTTCCTCGGTCATGCCGCCGTCGCCGGTGGTCGTCGAGGTTCCAGCAATCGTTGCGCCGCGGCCGAGTGCTTCCTTGGCCGGGCCCGACAGCGAGCCGAAGCTCATGCCGGCAACGGTGATCGGAATCTTCAGTTCGATCGGCTTCTTGGCGTAACGCGCGCCGAGCACCAC